>CAMCZJ010000183.1 GCA_945886995.1 Asaia bogorensis | reverse complement strand
GACATGGAAAATCTGGATCGGCTGATCCACCAATTCAGCGAGTGCAATGGCACGATGCGTCGCTTCACGCTCCACTACCGGCGGGCGCGCCCAGGCATGGTATTTCGGCGCGGTCATGCCATGCTTCAGTAATTCATGGGTGCGCCAATTGATCGCCTCATAGTTCTCACAGTGTACAGTCACCAGGCAGCCAAGCGTGCGCGCCTTGGTGAGAACGCGCAGATATTGCGCATCATTCAAATGCAAGGGTTCGTAGGTCAGAAATACCTTCAGGCTGCGCACACCTTCGGCGACCAGCCGTGGCACTTCCTCATCCATCACCGCATCAGTTGGGTCGCTGATGATCTGATGGAAGGAATGGTCAATCATGCCGCGCGCGGCGCGGGCGCGGTAATCCGTATAACGGTCCCAAACGCCATAGCCCTTCCATTGCGGAATGAAGCACACGACAGACGTGGTGCCGCCGGCGAAAGCAGCGCTGGAGGCTGTGGCGAAGCTTTCCTCATTCACCGTTATCGGCGGTTCCGCGAGACCCGTGCTGGCATAACCCCCGCGAGAGGGTTCTTCGATATGGCAATGGCTATCCACGCCGCCAGGCAGCACCAGCGTGCCGGCGGCATCCACCACCCGCGCGCCATCGGCCAATCTTTCGCCGAGGGCGACAATGCGCCCATCCTTCACACCAATGTCGCAGCGCGTGGTGCCGAAGCCAGTCGCGACTTCTCCGCCGCGCACTACAAGGTCAAATTCCGCCATGGTCATCCCCTGTTGTTCAAATGCCTTAAGCAGATCATAGCCGAATGGGGGCTGTTTGCATCAAGCCTTTGCGTCGCGCCGCGCTGCGGCGAGGCCCGCCGCATGGCCGGTGCTGAAACAGGCTTGCAGCAAATAGCCACCCGTCGGCGCTTCCCAATCCAGCATTTCGCCACAGGCAAAAACACCAGGCAAATGATGCAGCATTAGGTTTTCATCCACTTCCGTCCAGGCAAGCCCGCCGGCCGAGGAAATGGCGCGGGCAATCGGGAAATAGCCGGTTGCATGCAAGGGCAAAGCCTTGACCAAGCCGGCAAGGTCGTTTTGTTGTGCCCCTGCCTTCAGCGCTTCCTGCACCAGGGCTACAGCAATCGGTGCCAGCCCCGCATTACGCCGCAAATGGTTGGACAGTGAAAGGCTACCGCGCCGCCCTGCCAGCCGTGCGGCTAGATCGGCAAGGCTGAGATCGGGCCGGAGATCAAGCTGCAACGTGACGCCGTGTTGGCGTTCCAGCGCATCGCGCATGGCAGCACTCAGCGCATAAACCGCGCCGCCTTCAATCCCTGCTTCGGTGATCATTGCCTCACCGCGCTGCGTGATGCCGCCGAAGGACAATGCTATGCGCTTGAGCGGCGTGCCGGCAAAACGGTGACGCAAATGATCAGACCAGGGAATGGCGAAGCCCATATTGGATGGCGCGAAGGGGCGCGTGGTAACGCTGGGCAAAAGCGCAGGCCAGGTGCCATCCGACCCAAGCCGCGGCCAGGAAGCGCCGCCCAGTGCGAGAATAGTGGCAGAAGCTTTGATCTGCGCCTCTCCATCCGCTGTGGCGAATCGCGCGGCGCCATCAGGGGTAAAGCCAAGCCAGCGATGGCGCGGGAGCAAGCGCACACCAAGCGCGCCAAGCCGCGCCATCCAGGCGCGCAGCAGCGGCGATGCCTTCATGGTACGCGGAAAAACTCGACCGGAGGAGCCGATGAAGCAGGGCTGGCCCAGACCCTCAGCCCAGGCAATCAGCGCTTCAGGCGGGAAGGCGCGAATATGTGAGGCGAGATGCGGTTCAGCAACGCCGTAGCGCGTGAGGAAAAGCGGCAACGCTTCGGAATGCGTCAGGTTCAACCCACCGCGCCCAGCAATCAATAACTTGCGCGCAGGGGATGGCATATGATCCGCGACCATCACCGCGGCACCGGATTGCGCCGCGGCTTCCGCCGCCATCAAGCCGGCGGGGCCGGCGCCAATGACAAGAACGCTCAGGCGCTGCGTTCCAGCAATTCAATCGCGACATTCTCCGGCCCACGCACGAAACAAATGCGGATACCGGGGCGGATAGCGGTAGGTTCCATGGTGAATTCAGCGCCCTTGGCCTTCAATTCCGCCACCACCTGGTCAATCCCTGTGACGGCAAGGCCAATATGTTCAAGGCCGCGATAGGGCATGCTGGGCGGCGGCGCCGTGGTGTCGCCCTTGATGGGCGCAATGAAAATGATCTGCCCGCCAAGCCTGATATCCACGCGCGGTTCGCCCTGCTGAGTGGAGCGTAGAACCTCGGCCCCGAACATGCGTTCATAGAAAACCGCCGTTGCTTCCGGATCAGGGCTGCGCAGATGAATATGGTCGAAGGTAAATTGGGTCATAGGTTTCCCCCTTTTCAGATCGCGCCACTGGCGCGGAGTGTTGCGCGCGCAGCAGCATCATAGCCAAGTTCGGCCAGGATGGCATCATTGTCAGCGCCCAGCGGTGGCGGCGGCGTATCCACGCGCGGCCCGCCATGCGCGAAGCCGAAAGCAGCGACGGGAACCGAGAATGGCCCCGTCACACCAGGCGCCGCTTCAAAGCGGTGCACCACGCCGCGCCCCTTGATCTGCGGATCAGCCAGCGATTCCGCCACATTGCGCACCCTGCCCGCCGGCACATGGCGCGCCTGCAAATAGCTTTCCCATTCGGCGGCGGTCTTGGC
Organism: Asaia bogorensis; assembly: GCA_945886995.1. Lineage (GTDB taxonomy): Bacteria > Pseudomonadota > Alphaproteobacteria > Acetobacterales > Acetobacteraceae > Neoroseomonas > Neoroseomonas bogorensis_A. The sequence continues at coordinate 3,209 of CAMCZJ010000183.1, read as the reverse complement.
CTTTAACAGCTCAGCCAAGGTAGCTGCTTCATGTGCGCGATCGGCATGGCGCGCTTCATTGCTGTCCTTCGCCATATCGGGCCGCCCGAGCGCCTGCCACAAACGCCTTTGTTGCCGAAGATTGCTCGCGCCGATCATGACCAGGCCATCAGCGGTTTCGTAGCAGCTATTGGTTGCGAATTCATGGTCATTGCCACGCAGGCGCGGCGGCTTGCCACTGCGCGCATAGGAAGTGACATGGCTTGCCATCATCATGATCGCGACATCAAGCATGGCAAGATCAATATGCTGGCCGTGCCCGGTTCTCTCTCGTTGGAATAGTGCTGCCGAAAGGGCGAAGGCGCCCATGGTGCCGGTGGCGTAATCAATCGCCGGGGCGCCGAATTTGATCGGGTTCACTTCTGGCGTGCCGGTGCAGGCCATAATGCCCGATGTTGCCTGGATAACGTGATCATAGGCAGTCTGTTGACCACGCGGCCCGCCATGACCGAAGGCTGATATGGAACAATAAATCAGTCGCGGGTTTATCTTCAACAAATCCTCATAGCCCAGGCCCAAAGCTGCAAAAGCGCCGGGGCGGAAGTTTTCTACCAGCACATCGGCGCCGGCGATCAGTTTGCGGAAAATCTCCCGCGCGGCTTCCTGCTTCAGATCAAGCGTCATGCTACGCTTATTCGAACCTTGCGTCAGATATTGGCAGCCCATCCCGCCACGGTTCAGTTCCCCATCACTACCATTGACGCGGCTTTGGTCCGGATCATCCGGATGTTCGATCTTGATGACATCAGCGCCCAGCAAACCCAATTGATAGGCGGCAAAAGGGCCCGCCAGCACATGCGTCGCGTCTATGATGCGAATACCTTCAAAGGGACGGGTCATGGGTCATTCCTTCGTTCTTCATATGGGCAGTTCAATCAACACGCCATCGCGCCTGAGTGCTGCAATGTCATCCGCGCTCATCCCCGCAGCCTCAAGCAATGCTGCGCCATCCTGTCCAAGCCGTGGCGCCGGGCGGCCTGCGGGCGCATTGCCGCCCGAAAAGCGATTGGGCTGACCAATGGCGTAAGTGTCACCTTCTGTCGGGTGATGTTCTTCACGCACCATGCCAACCGCGCGCAGATGCGGATCATCAAGCAAGCCCGCGATAGTGTTGTAGGGTGAGGCTGGCACATCGAGCCTGTCAAAAATTTCCAACCACTCAGCGGAAGTTTTGCCCTTCAGCCCACCTGCACGAATGGCGAAATAGTCGCGCGTATTGGCGGTGCGCCCGGCAATGGTGGCAAAGCGCGGATCGGTTTTCAATTCAGGCCGACCAATGGCATCAAAAAACGCATGCGCTTGCTGATCCGTATTGGCTGAGATGCAGATATAACCATCAGCGGTGGGCAAAGGCCGAGCATCGGGGCTGAGGACGCGGTGATCACCTGGCGGGCCTATCGCAGGACGGAAGGACATGGCGCCCAGATGTTCCATCATCACATAAGCTGCCATATTTTCGAACATCGGGACTTCAATCGCCTCACCCACTCCGGTTTTCTCGCGGCGATACAGCGCGAAGCCAATCATCTGCGCGGCAATCAGCCCAACCGTATGGTCTGCCACCAGCATCGGCACATAGCGCGGTTCACCGGTGGAGGCTTCAAAACAACCAGCCACACCCGCTGCACCTTGGATCACCGTGTCATAGGCGGGCCTGCCTGCATAAGGCCCGCCAGAGCCAAAACCCGTGATGGCGCAATGGATCAATCGGGGCGCAATTGCGTGCAGGCTTGCAGCATCCACCCTAAGCCGCGCTTGCGCATCTGGGCGGATATTGCTGACAAAAACATCAACGGTCGCGGCCAGGCGCTTGAGCGCGGCAAGCCCCGCAGGTGCCTTCAGATCAAGTGCTATGGATTTCTTGCCGCGATTGAAATTGAGGAATTTGCCATTCATGCCGGGCGAACGCCCCTTACCGGCAAGCTGGCGCAGCAGATCACCACCTGGGCTTTCAAGCTTGATCACCTCTGCCCCATGTTCCGCCAGAACACTGGTGCAGACTGGCCCAACAACAACCGAGGAGAGATCAAGCACCCGAATACCTGCGAGTGGTCCGTTCATGGCGCTTCCTTCAAAGCTCTTGCACGGAGCATCGCATGGCGGCGTGGAGGGTCAAACCAGGCCCACCGGCACGGCGACAGCCCCCTGCATCAGGCGCCGCGCACTGCGATACACAACCGCACTTTCCGCATGCCAGCCAGCAGCCGCCTCCCGCACCTCAGCACCCACGGAAAGAACCCCGGATGGATTGGCGACCCGCGTTTCATCCGCGCGCGCGGGTGGCCCGGCCAGGCGATGCGGCACGCTGCCTGGAATACGGCTGGCGACACCAAGGCACATCGCACCCGTCAGCGGCACAGCGCGATGCGCGCGTTCCATGGAAATCATGCGGACAGCGATCTCATGGCTTTCAGCGCCAAGGCTTGCACCATCCAAAGCACGATAAGGCGCAGGCGGTGCCACTACTGCAATCTTCGGCAAGGCGAGGCCCACAGCATCTGGCGTGGTGGCTAGCCCCATCATCACGCCAGCCTTGCGGCGCAGCGCATCCAACAGCGCCATGCGTGCCGGATCGGCTTCGATCACATCGGGGCTTTCCGTCCCGGTCAAACCAAGGTCACGCGCATCCAGAAAAATACAGGCATTGGCGGCATCAATCAGGCTTACGGCAAAAGCGCGCCCTTCATGATGCAGCACATCGCTGGCGTTACCTGTCGGCAGTAAGCGCCCTGTTGCACCACCGCCCGGCGCCAGAAAATCCAGCCGGATGCGCGCACCGCTACCAGCCACACCAGCCATGGTGAAATCACCTGCGGTAACTGCCTTGCCGCCACGCACGGGAAAGCGCGCATGAATGATGCGCTTCGTATTCACCTGATGGATGCGTACCAACGCTTCCCCATCCACCACACGCACCAACCCCTCATCTACCGCGAAGGGTCCAACAGCCGAGGAGAGATTACCGCAATTGCTGGACCAATCCACGATGGGCTTATCCACCGCCACCTGCGCGAAAAGATAGTCCACATCGGCATCTGGATGCGTCGGCGGGCCAATGATCACGGCCTTGGAAAGCGATGAAATGCCGCCCCCCATGCCATCCAATTGTCTGCCATAGGGATCGGGGCTGCCCAATACGCTCAGGAAAATCGCGTCCCGAGCGGCGCGAT
>CAMCZJ010000182.1 GCA_945886995.1 Asaia bogorensis | reverse complement strand
GCGCGCTTTCCGCAGGTGCCGCGCGTCGCACTCACCGCAACGGCTGACCCGCGCACGGTGGAAGATATTCGCCTGCAATTGGGCTTGCAGGATGCGCCTGTTTTCCGCGCTTCCTTTGACCGGCCCAATATCCTGATCGAAGCCGCGCCGCGGGAGAATGAACGCGGGCAAATCCGCGCCTTGATTCGCGAAGCGGGCGGCACCGGCATTATCTATTGCGGGAGCCGTGCGAAGACCGAAAGCACCGCCGCCTGGCTGCGCGATGATGGGATTGAAGCGATTTCCTTTCACGCCGGCATGGAAGCCAGCGCGAAGCGTGAAGCACATCGGCGCTTTTCGCGTGGTGAGGAAATGGTGATGACCGCAACCATCGCCTTTGGCATGGGCATAGATCGGCCTGATCTGCGCTGGGTGGCGCATCTTGATCTGCCGCGTTCGCCGGAGAGTTGGTATCAGGAAATCGGTCGCGCGGGGCGTGATGGGCTGCCGGCGCGCGCCCTGCTGCTGTATGGCGCGGGCGATATTGCGCTGGCCCGGCATCGTATTGCGGAAAGCCCCGCTGGCGAGGAACAAAAGCGCGTGGAACGTGCGCGGCTTGAAGCGATGGTGGGCATTGCCGAAGCCGCCACCTGCCGGCGCGCGCTGTTGCTCCGCTGTTTTGGGGAAGAACCGGAACGCGAAGCCTGCGGGCATTGCGATATTTGCTTGCGCCCGCCTAGGCTTTTCGATGGCACCATTGCTGCGCAGAAAATGATTTCCGCCGTGCTGCGCACCGGCCAGCGCTTTGGCCTGCTGCATGTGGTGGATGTGCTGCGCGGGCGCCTCACGGATAAGGTCGCGCAATTCGCCCATGACAAGCTGCCGACTTTCGGCGTGGGCCGCGATTTGCCAGATACCGCCTGGCGCGGCGTGGCACGGCAATTGGTGGGCCGCGGCGCGCTGGATGTGGCGGTGGAAAACCACGGGGAGCTTGTGGCGACCGAAGCCGCACGCCCCATCCTGCGCGGTGAGGATGTGGTGATGCTGCGCGAGGATGTTGTGCAGCTGGGCAAAAAAGCCGCCCCAGCGCGTAAGGGGCCGGATGTGGCGGGCATTGGTTCCGACGATCCGGTGTTTGAGGCGCTGCGCGCCTGGCGGCGTGGTATTGCTCAGGCGCAAGCCGTACCTGCTTATGTGGTGGCCGATGACCGCACCTTGGCGGGGCTTGCCGCGCGGCGCCCTTCAAACACGGAAGAATTGCTGGAAGTGCCTGGCATGGGGCGTTCACGCGTGGAACGCTATGGCGCTGATATTTTGCGCATCATCGGGGAAGCCGCGCGGTCAGCATAACACGGCGCGGGCTTCACTTCCGCGAAACTTCAACCAGCCGGCCATCCTCCATACGCAGCACCCTGTCATGAAAGCGCGCCACAGCCGGGCGATGCGCAATGGAAAGCATCGTGACACCTGGTAGGATGCGTTGCAGGGCTTCATGCAAGGCTTCCTCAGCTTCCGGATCAAGGCTTGCCGTTGCCTCATCCAGGAACAAGCAATCCGGGCGCAGCAGAAAGGCACGCGCGAAGGAAAGCCTTTGCTGTTCGCCGCCGGAAAGCCGCTGACCCCAACTATCGCTATCACCAAGCCGGGGCGCGAGGTGCCCAAGACCTGCTTCTTCCAGCGCTGCCACAACCTCAGCATCGGTGAAGCCTGCCTCATCTTCCGGGTAGCATACGGCGCGCTTCAGGGTGCCAAGCGGCAGATAGGGGCGCTGCGGCAGGAATAGCGCGCGCGCATCCTGCGGCAGGGAAATACTGCCGCCGCCAAAAGGCCAAATGCCGGCCATGGCACGAAACATGGTGGATTTGCCAGAACCCGAAGGGCCATTGATCAGCACGGCTTCGCCCGGTGCGACATCCATCTGTGCATCGCTCAGCAGCACGCGCCCATCAGGGAGCTTGAGCGTAACATCGCGCAAGGCAAGCCCTTCAGCACTTCCCTTGCTGGCTCTTGGCCCTGCACTGGCCTCACGCGCTTTTGCCACTGCTTGGGTAAAGCCTGTCAGGCGCTGCACAGTCGCGCGCCATTCCGTCAGTTTGCCGTAATTTTCCACAAACCAGGAAAGCGCACCCTGCACCTGGCCAAAGGCGCTACTGGTCTGGATAAGGCCACCAAGCGGCAGGCGCCCCGCAAAATAGGCTGGCGCGGCGACAACAATCGGAAAAATGGATGCCACCTGCCCATAACCCGCGGTGAAGAAGGTCAGGCGCTTTGTCGCGCGCATGAGGTCCCACCAATTCAACATCAGCTTGCTGAAACGTTGCGTCAGGCCGCGCTTTTCATCGGTCTCCCCACCATAAAGCGCAATGCCCTCGGTATTCTCGCGCAGCCGCACCAGCGCATAACGAAAATCCGCTTCCAGCCTTTGCTGGGAGAAATTGAGCGCGATCAGCGGCCGCCCGATCAAATGCGCAAGCCAGGTGCCAAGCAGCGCATAGATCAGCGCCACCCAGACCATATAGCCCGGAATTTCCACACCAAACACCGCGACCGGGCCGGAAAGCGACCACAGCACGAGAATGAAAGACCCAAGCGTGACAATGGAATTAAGCAAGCCAATACCAAGCGCAAGCGTATCTTCCACAAATAGCCGCGCATCATCAGCAATGCGCTGATCAGGATTATCCGTATAGGGATCGGTCAAGGCCATACGGTAATAGGCGCGGTCAGACAGCCATTGCGTGAGATAAACATCCGTGAGCCAGCGCCGCCAACGCATTTGCAGGGCCTGGCGCAGATAAAGCTGATACACCGCGATCAGGATATAAAGCGCGGCCACCAGGACAAAGCCCGGTAGCAGTCCCTCCGCTTCCGTGCGATGCCAGCTGAAAAGCAGCGCGATGAAGCCATCCCAATCCTTACTCTCAAGCGTATTGTAGAAGGCACGTTGCCAATAAGTCAGCAACACCGTCATGCCCACCAGCGAAAGATTAAGCGCAATCACTACCGCGAGCAGTAGGCGCGCACGCCAGCGTTCCTCGCTCCGCCAAAAGGGGGCGATCAGCGCCCAGGCTTCGGCAATGAAGGTGATAATCCAGCGCATGGCGCGGCGCCTAACCCGCGCGCAGCGCCGCTTCCAGCGCTTCAAGCCATGCCATGACGCGCGCACGATTGACGCCCAGATCAGACCAGCCGATCAGGCTGCGCGAATACAGCCAAAGCCCGGTGCCGCCCGCAACGGGCGCGGCTTCCGCCACCACAATATCCGGATAATTCATCAACGCACTGCGTACCACCCATTGCGCCTGGTTGCGCGCCGGAAAGCGCGTAAGTGGAAAGCTGCGCGGCATGCTGGCCGCAACACGATCCAAAGCTGCCATCACCGCTTCCGGTGAGGCGGGCAGCGGGTCTCGGTGCACATGCCCCTGACCAGGTGCGACGCTCGGCGTCAGCAAGCAGGTATTGGGCGATGGCGGCAATTGCAGCGTCGCGAAATCAAGCGGCGCGGGTGCGGGAATACCCTCAGCACCGCGGGAGAATAGGGCAGAGATCATGATGTGGCCCTCAAGCGAATGACGCCCCGCATGTCATCGGGGTTGATGGGTTTGCCCTTGCGAAGGATTTCAATCTTGCCCTGACGTGCCAAATCAGCGGCCACCTTGCGCACCGCGCCCAGCAAGGGGCGCCAGTTCTCAGTGGAAACGGCGCGCGCCACATCCGTGGGACACAGGCTTTTCTCCGGCCCCCGCTCGGCGGCAATGCGTAGCATCGCGTCGGTGATGGCTTCGATATTCATGGCGCGATCCAATCGGCGGTAAGATTGCCCGCTTCATCCCAAATGAAGCGCGCGCGTTGATGCCCGGCGGCGGCCAACCAAAGCCATTCCAACCGATGAAAACCAATCACCACCGCAGCGAAATGCGGCCGGCCAATCTCGGTATCCTGCGGCGCGGCTGGTGGCGCCTGGACAATGGCGCCAGATGCCTCGGGCGCAGCATAGCACATGCGGCTGCTGCGTTGGCTGCCTTCCCAGGCTGCATCCGCCACCGCATCATCCAAATGCAATGCGGCGCGGCCTGCGACGCGCATTTGCACATGCATCGCCGCATCATAGAAATGCATCATCACACGCGGGTCTCGCGCCATGCCGCGCGCCTTGTCACTGCGCCGGTCGGTATGAAAGCGCAGCGCTCGCGCTTTTCCGTCAAAGCCGCGCAGAACCACGGTGCGCAGACTGGGCGCGCCCGCATCATCCAGGCTGGCCAGCGTTGGCGTATGAAAGGGGCTGCGCCGGTCCGGCACGGCATTCGCCAGCAAGCGAAAGGCCTCATGCAAGCTTGCCATGATATCATCGGCAAAAGCGGGCCGCGCTGGCTTCAAAACCCACCCCCTGCATCAAGCCAAACCTGTTCCGCCAGCGTAGATTCGCGCCCCAGCGCGACATTGCGATGCGGAAAGCGCCCAAAATTCTGGATCACCACACGATGCCGCCAGGCATAGTCAATCGCGCCATTCGCCCGCGCATGATGCGGAATATCGCGCAAGCCTTCGAATAACGTGACTGACAAGTCCTGATCCGCCATCGCCTCACTATGTTCAAAAGGCAGATAGACAAAAGGCTTTTCGTAAGGACCAAGCTGCAGATCAAAGCGCTTTTCCAGCACGACCGCGCGCGCAATGGCACGGGCATGCGCATCGCTCGCGAAGGCTTCCGCGCTGCCACGCAAGACGTTACGCGGGAATTGATCAAGCAGGATCAGCAGCGCGAGCACGCCTTCCGGTGATGCCGCCCAGGAATCGAAAGCACCTTCCCGTGCTGGGCGGATCAGCGCGCCAAAACGGTCACGGATTTCAGCATCGAAAACGTCATTCTTCTGGAACCAGATTGGGCGAGAGGTATCGCGCCCTTCGGCGAACCAGAAGTCGAGAATGGCTTCAGCGTCGGTCATGACAAAGCGCGGTCCAAAAGCCGCACGGAATGAATCGCCTCTCGCGCGCCCAAATCACCAATCTGATGCCGGCAGGATGTGCCATCGGCGATGATGAAATCATTGGCCGCAGCAGCACGCACCGCCGGCAGCAGTGAAAGCTCCGCCATCGCCTTCGATGCGTCCAGGCTTTCCGCCTGATACCCGAAAGCCCCCGCCATGCCGCAGCAGGAGGATGTGATGGGTTTCACCGTAACGCCCGGGATGCGCTTCAGAAGCGCGACCGCCGCAGGAAAAGCGCCGAACGCCTTTTGGTGGCAATGACCATGAATATGCACGGTGACCTCCATGTGCTTGAAAGCCAGGGGCGGCTTGTCGCGTTCCAGCAATTCACTCAGCAGCAAGGCGCGCGTTGCCAAAGCGCGGCTTTCCTCACCCGGCAGCAGCACCAGGAATTCATCGCGCAATGTGGTCAGCGATGAAGGCTCAATACCCACCACTGGCGATGTGAAGGGCGCCAAGGCTGCGATTACGCGGCGCGCTTCGGTACGCGCTTCCTCAACCATACCGGCGGCGAGCAGCGTGCGTCCCTCATCCAAGGGGCGCATCCCACGTGAAGGCCGCGCCACAGCGGGATCATATCCCGCCGCGTGCAACACACGGATCGCGGCGCGCAGATTTTCCGGCTCAAAATAGCGGTTGAAGGCATCGGGCAGCAGGATGACCTCGCCCACCCTGCCATCCGGGGCGCGCAATTCCCAATCATGGAAAACATCACCGCGAAAACGCGGCAAAGGCCGCTCCGCCGCCAGGCCCAGCATGCTTTGCGTCAGCGCCGGCAAGCCCGGGATCATATCGCGCAGATTGAACAGCATCGGCGCCATGGAAGCAAAGCGCGCAATGCGCGGCAGGCGTGCAATCAGGCGTTCGCGCAAGGGCACGCCATGGCGCTTGGCGCGCGCGGCCAAAGCCTCAATCTTCATGCGCGCCATATCCACGCCCGTTGGGCATTCGCGCTTGCAGCCCTTGCAGGAAACGCACAGCGCCATGGCGGCGGCGACTTCATCCCCCGCCAGCGCATCCGGCCCCAATTGGCCGGTAAGCGCCAAGCGCAGCGTATTCGCCCGCCCGCGCGTCAAATGCGCCTCGTC
>CAMCZJ010000181.1 GCA_945886995.1 Asaia bogorensis | reverse complement strand
TAATCCGTCCCATATCTGGGACGACGTAAACAAAACCAAAGTAACGAGGAGGCATTGCCATGGCCTATCGCCGTCTATTGCTGCCGTTGACTGGCACGGCTGCCGGGGAATCCGCGCTTGGCACCGCGCTGATCGCAGCGCGCATCTGGGGTGCGCATGTGCATTGCCTGCATGTGCGCGTGGATGCGCGGGATGTTGCGCCGCTTGCCGGGGAAGGGCTTTCCGGCGCGATGATTGAGGAAATGATGGCCGCCACCGAACGCGAAAGCGGGGAGCGGGCGGATCGCGTCAAGAATCTGTTCCAGAAATTCACCGCCAATCTGGGCGATGTGACACTGGCCGATAACCCTGACACCGCCGCGAAAACCGAAGGCCCCACGCTTTCCTTCGAATCCATGGTGGGGCGAGAAGAAGATATCGTCGCGCAGCAATCGCGCCTTTACGACCTGGCCGTGGTGCCGCACCCCGAAGCGGGGGAGGATGTATCCAGCAGCGATGCGTTGCACGCCATCCTGTTCGATTCCGGCCGGCCCGTATTGATTGCGCCACGCATGCCGCCGGCGGTGATTGGTACGCGGATTTGTGTGGCCTGGAATGGCACGGCGGAAAGTGCTGCGGCAGTTGCGGCAGCTTTGCCCTGGCTGCATCAGGCCAAGGCGGTGCGGATTCTCTGCGCCGATGAATATCAGCGCCGCGGCCCGAAGGCCGAGGGTATTCAAGCCTATCTCCGCTGGCACGGGATTGAAGCAGAACTGGTGCCCTTCAAGCCGCAAACCCGCGATGTGGGGGCAGGGCTTTTGGGCGCGGTGCGTGATTTCGGCGCCGATATGCTTTCCATGGGTGCCTATAGCCATTCCCGCCTGCGGCAATTGATCCTGGGCGGGGTGACGCGCCATGTGCTGGAGAATGCGGAGATTCCCGTGCTGATGTGTCGCTGAGCCGGTTTTGCTTTGCATATCAGGCTTGCGCGGGAGGTATGGCGCCGCCCGTGCCTCATCCCCATGTGACGGGGCAAGGCCACAAGCGGCCACTCGGAAAAACCCATGATCGAACTCCGTTCCTTTGAAAGCCTGGGCAAGGCAAATTTCGGTTGGCTCAATGCCAATCACCATTTCTCCTTCGGGCATTACCGTGATGCCGGCCGCATGAATTGGGGGCGGCTGCGCGTTTGGAATGATGATGAAATCGCGCCGGGGAAGGGGTTCGACCCGCACCCGCATCGGGATATGGAAATCATCACCTACGTCCGCCAAGGCGCCATCACCCATAAGGACAGTATGGGCAATGAAGGCCGTACCGAAGCCGGCGATGTGCAAGTAATGAGTGCGGGTACCGGCGTGGTGCATTCGGAATTCAATCTGGAACCTGGTATCACCACGCTGTTTCAGATTTGGATCATGCCGGACCGCACCGGCCTGCCACCTTCCTGGGGGGCGAAGAGATTCCCTAAGGAAAAGCGCGATGCGGGGTTTGAGGTTTTGGCATCAGGCCGGGCTTCGGATGCGGAGTCTGGTGCGCTTGCCATCAATGTGGATGGCGCGGTGATGGCGGCGACACTGGCTAAGGGCCAAAGCCTGACGCAGCCCTTGGCCGAAGGGCGCGCGGCCTATCTGGTGCTGGCGCGTGGCGCGGCGAGCGTGAATGGCGTTGAAGCAGGCGCGCGCGATGGGATCGCCATTCGGGCGGAGGACGCGATCACCATCACCGCCAGCGAAGATGCTGAATTGGTGATGGTGGAAGTGGCGGATGCCTGATTAGGCCGGAGCATTTTCAAGCCAAGTGATTTCACTTGGCGACTCGGAAAATGCGACCAGACAAAAAACTTAGTGCGCGTCCGGTGAACGAATGTGAACGGGGCGCGCACTAAGGCCCAAAGCTGATCCGGGGCAACCACAGCGCCATTTCCGGAAAGCCGATCAGCAGCGCGGTCATCACCACCATGGCGATGAAGAACGGCACGGTGCCTTGGAATACCTCGGCAATCGTGCCTTCGCGCCGCACGGCCTGAATGACGTAAAGCGTCATGCCCACAGGCGGCGAGATCAATGAAATCTCGCACATCAACACGATGAAAACGCCGAACCAGACCGGATCAATGCCGGCAGCCACAATCACCGGGAAGACCACCGGCACGGTGCCCACCAGCATGGGCAGGGTCTCGAAAAAAATACCCAGCAGCAAATAGAAGATCGTGAGCGCGATAATGAGTTCAAGCGGGCTGGCGCCAATGCTGGTGGCAAAAGCGCCAAGCGCGGGTGTCACGCCAAGCAGCCCCATGACGAAGTTCAGATAAAAGGCAACGGCCAGGATCAGCATGCTCATCGCCGTCAGATTGGCGGTGGCGATGAAGCAATCATGCAGCATGCGAATGGAAAGCCGGCCATAAAACGCCGCAATCGGCAGCGCCACCACCACGGCGAGTGCGGCGCTTTCCGTCACCGTTGCCCAGCCGGTGTAGATGGAGCCCATGATGATGCCGAAGATCACGAAGGGTGGCAGCAAATCCACGAGCCGCTTCAGCCTTTCGCGCAACGGATCGGCGACTTCCTTCTGGCGTACCAGATCGGGCTTCACGAGCGCAATCAGGATAATGGTGCCCATGAACAGCACCGTCATCACAATCCCCGGCACCACGGCGGCAGCGTAAAGCTGCCCGACCGAGGTATTGGTCATGGCGCCATAGACAATCAGCGCAATCCCAGGCGGAATCAGATTGCCAAGCGAAGCGCCAGCCGCGATCGAACCCAACACCAAGCGCGTATCATAGCGGCGTTTCCGGAAGGAAGGCAGCGCGACGGTTGAAATCGTCGCCGCTGTGGCAACGGAAGAACCGGATACGGCAGAAAACACCGCAGACGCGCCGATATTCGTATGCAGCAAGCCACCGGGCAGGAAATTCAGCCAATCCGCCAGTGAACGATAAAGCCGATCCGTTGAACCGGACCGCACCAGAATCTCACCCAGCAGAATGTAAAGCGGGATGGATAGCAGTACGTAATCTTCCATCGCACCCCAAAGCTGCGTGCCAAAGGCGGCGACCAAGGGTGGCCCGAGATAAAGCGCCGCGCCCAGCAGCGCGGTCAGGAACATCGCAACCGCCACATGCAGGCCCAAAAACAGGAAGGCGATCAGCAGCAAAAAGCCGATGCTGGCTTCGGTAACGCCGATCATGGCTGCTTGCCTTCACGTTCAAGGATTGTGCTCATTTCGGTCTCGATCTCCTCATCGAGCGTGAGCGGACCGTAGAATAGATTGAGCTTCGCCCGATCTGACAGCAGCAGCCAAAAGGCATGGGCGGCCATGGCGCCGGCGGAAAGCGCAAACAGCAAAAGCCCAATCATCCAGGCGCCCTGCGGCAGCCACAGCGGCGTTTGCAGCGGTGAATTGGCATGCGCCTGGAATTCGATGCTTTCTTCCAGCACCGACCAGCCGCGCCAGGCGCCATAAATCGCCATGGCCGCTAGTAAGCCATAGGCCAGCGTATTCAGCACGGCGCGCAGGAATGCGGGCATCCGCCCCAGCAGGAAATCCACCCGCGTATGCGCCTTGATCGTAAGCGCTGAGGCAAAACCAAAAGCCGAGACAATAGCTGTAGTATAGCCGCCAATTTCATCCACCCCTTGCAGCGAGATGGAAAAGAATTTGCGCAGCAGGATTTCGGCCACCGTCAGGAAGGACAGCGCAATCAGCCACCAGCCGGACAGAATGGCGAGAAATCGGGCAGGTGGCGCGAAAAAGCGGCTGACCGGGTTCGGGTCTTTCGGGGTCATGGGCGGCGTGGCCTTGTTCAATACGCTTCGGCCCGCCTTGGCGCGCCGGTTGCTTGGCAAATCGAACGCCGTGTTGCACAGAGACTGCAACCTGGCAAAACTCATCACTTACGGCGGCAGGGTTCGCAAAATCCGTGCCGCCCTTTTCGGGAGAAGATTTCATGCGCACCCCCCTTTCCCTGCTTGGCGCGGCCTTTGGCGCCCTGCTCGCCGCTGCCCCGGCCCTGGCGCAAAGCCCCATCCAGCTGCGTGTGGCGGGGCATTTCACCTCCAACTCCCGCCATACGGAGGGGATTGAACGCCCCTTCTTCACCGGCCTTCCCCAGGCCACTGGCATCAACCTCGCCGTCACCTTCAACCCGATGGACCAGGTGGGTGCTGCGGCGCCGGATGCGCTGCGCCATCTCCGCAATGGCACTTTTGATGTGATGAGCGTCTTGATCGGCCAGACCGCGCGCGATGAGCCCTTTATTGATTCGCTTGATCTGATCGGCGTTTCCACGACTTTGGAAGAAACCCAACAAGCCATCGCCGGCGGGCGTGAAGCGCTGGATCGGCGCTTGCAAGAACGCTTCAACGCCAAGGTCATGACGCTCTGGCCCTTTGGCGCGCAGATGTTCTTCTGCAATCGCCCGGTCGCTTCCATGGGCGATCTGCGCGGCTTGAAGGTGCGGTCCTATACGCCCACCATGTCGGCGCTGCTGCAATCCCTTGGCGCCACACCCGTGACCTTGCAGCTTTCTGAAACCTATCAGGCGTTGCAGCGCGGCACGGTGGAATGCGGCATCACCTCGGCCACTTCAGCCTATACCGCGAATTGGGGTGAGGTTATTCGCACCATCCTGCCGGTGTCGCTCGCTTCCGGGGTGCAGGGGCATTTCATGTCGCTCGCGGCATGGCGGCGCTTCAACCCGGAACAGCAGGCCGCACTCACCCGCGCTTTTGCTGATCTGGAAAAGCAAATGTGGGATTTGGCACGGACCGCGAGCAATGAGGCCTTCGCCTGCTTCCAGGGCCAGGATGCCTGCACCACGCGCAAATTCAATGTGCAGGTGGTGACACCGCCGGCTGAAGATGAACGCCGCGTGCGTGAAGCCGTGACCGCCGTTGTGCTGCCAAGCTTCCGCGATAGCTGCAACCGCGTTTGGGCGGATTGCGCGCGGGTTTGGAATGACAGCGTCGGCAAGGCGCGCGGCTATACCATTCCCTGATATGGCGGCTGTCTTCGCCATGCCACGCCTTGGGCAAGGGACCTGGGGCATGGGGGAAGATCGAGCGAAGCGCGCGGCGGAAGCCGATGCGCTGCGCGCGGGACTCGATCTCGGCGTGAGTTTGATTGATACGGCTGAGATGTATGGCGAAGGCGGGGCCGAGGAAGTGGTGGGCGATGCCATCGCCGGGCGGCGTGATGAGGTTTTCATCGTCTCCAAGGTCTATCCGCATAATGCGTCACAGCGCGGCGTTGTGGCGGCATGTGAGCGCAGCCTGAAGCGGATGCGGATCGAAACCATTGATCTTTATCTGCTGCATTGGCGCGGTTCCGTGCCGCTGGCGGAAACCGTTGCGGGGTTTGAAGCGTTGCGCGCGGCTGGCAAAATCCGGCGCTGGGGCGTTTCCAATCTGGATATGGATGATCTGCAAGAATTGGGTGCGGCGCTGGCCGATTGCGCGACGGATCAGGTGCTTTACAGCCTTGAACATCGCGGCGCCGAGTTTGATCTGCTGCCCTTTTGCGCCGGGCGCGCCATGCCGGTGATGGCCTATTCGCCTGTGGGACAGGGTGGGCGGATGTTGCGTAATCCTGCACTTGCAAGTGTGGCGGCGCGGCACGGCAAAAGCGCAGCGCAAATCGCCATTGCCTGGACGCTCCGCCAGCCCGGCGTGGTGAGCATCCCCAAGGCCGCGACCCTTGCCCATGTGCGGGAAAACGCGGCGGCGCGGGAGATTACCCTAAGCCCCGAGGATATTGCGGCACTGGATGCGGCCTTCCCGCCGCCGCGCCGCAAGCGGCCCTTGGCGATGTTGTAATAAATCAGCACGCTTTCCGGGTTGTTCTGGGGCTGGCTGCGGGCTTAGCCTTCCAACCATGGAAGGCAATGGCGGCGAATCGTGTTGATCACCCTTGCCCTGGTGCTGGCGGGCCTTGCGCTGCTTGCCCTGGCGGCGCCTGTTTTGGCGCGCGCCGCGCTTGGGGTCAGGCTGCTTTTTGCGGGATCAGCCTTGGCGTCTTTGGTTCTGGCGCTGGGTGGCATCATTGGCCTGATTTCCGGCCCCGCCACGCTTACGCTGCCTTTCGGCCCACCCTGGGGGGCGATGCGCCTTGCGCTTGACCC
>CAMCZJ010000180.1 GCA_945886995.1 Asaia bogorensis | reverse complement strand
GACTCCCATCGTGTAGGCTCTTCCTCTGCATAGCTGCCTCAATATCATCGCCGTGGTTTCCCTACCGACTCCCATCGTGTAGGCTCAAAGGTCGTGCATCTATCTCCGCAATGGCGCCGTGGTTTCCCTACCGACTCCCATCGTGTAGGCTTTTACGCCCTTCGCGCGCCGCACTGAAACTGCCGTGGTTTCCCTACCGACTCCCATCGTGTAGGCTCCCTCGGCGGTAAAATACTGAAATTGCTCTGATTTTCGCCCATTCTTTGGCGAAAATCAGAGCAAAACCATCTGTTTTGCGCCGGTTTTTTCACTGTTTTTCGCTGTCCCCAATAACAAACGCATCCTGTCATATTGTCGGTCCGTCACCTGCAGCGCCCGGACACTGCCCTTGGAAGGCAGGTTCCCCGTTACGCGCTGCACATGTTTTTCCACGGCTTCTTCCCCCCGGCAGACCCTGGCATAGACCGAAAACTGCAACATCATATACCCATCATCCTTCAGGAAGTTGCGGAATCGGGTTGCCACACGGCGTTCTGCCTTGGTGCCGACAGGCAAATCGAAGAATACGAAAAGCCACAAAATCCGCACCTCCTCCGCGCGCATCAGGCAGAACTCAGGTCACAAGGCGCGGCAGCAGCAATGCTTCTGGCCGCCTTTCTTCCATGGCGCGGGCCAGGGATGCCGCCAGGCGTTCCGCCGCCACCAGCAAGGTCACTTCATCTTCGCCCATGGCGGCATTTTCCATCATGGCGCCGGCCATGGCTTGGCGATCTTCCAGGCTCATTGCCCGCGCTTCATCCTTCCCGCCCAGGTGCCGCCACGCCAGAAGGTCAATGAAGGGACGGAAGGGTTCCAGCATGTCATCGGCCAAATTAAACGCATTGGTCACGCTGGCGTGGTGAATGCCGAAGGCCGGCAAGAACCCCACGCCCACCAGCGCGCGGGCCACACAGGCCCGCAGCACCGCATAGCCGTAATTCAGCAGTGCATTCCGCAAATCTGCTTCATCTTCCCGCCGGAAATTGGACCATAGCCGGGACCAATAGGCGCGCGCCGCACGGGCTTCGACATTTTCCGGGTCACCTGAACCCACCAGCCGCGCCATGGCGGCAAGCGGGGCGGAATCCGCCCGCCCCAACACCTTCAGGACCGCGCCCTGATTTTCAATCTTGGTGCGCACCACCGCCTGCCACAAGCGCTTACGGAAGGGTTCGGTCTGGTCCACCTGCAAGCGCGCCATGCCACCTTGGCGGAAATGCCTGTGAAACGGCAGCATAACGCCGGAGGGCAAATGCTTCGGGTCCGTGATGATCACGGCCAGCCCCGCTTCCATGCAGGCGGACAGCAGCGGCAAGGAAAGGCTCGCCTGCGGTGTATCAATCACCATATAGGCGATATCTTCCAACGGCAGCCGAATCTCCCCATCATCCCGCCCGATCAGGATTTGCCCATCAGCCAGCGCCAAGCGCGCTGGCTGGGTCAGGTGCAGACCACGCCATGCCATGTGCGCGTTTCCTTGAGGACAGCATGGCGATTACCAAGCCGGTCTATTCGGAATTTTTCGAAGCGCTTGAGGCCAAGGACTCCGATGCTTTTAGTGATAATCTTGGTGGAATGATGCGCGCTAATGGTAATACTAGCCGTTGCCCGATCCAGCCCCATGAAATAACCGTCAATGATGGTGCCGTCGCGCTTCTCAACTTCAAGAAAAGTGCGGGAGCCGATGCTGAAAACAAACTCGTGTTCGGCTGTCATTTCCGGCCAATTTTCTTCGGCGGTGGCGCCACGCGCCGCCCTATTCGGTGGTGCGGGCCATTCCTTTTCATCCGCCACCTGATGCGGATAAATCGGCACCAGAAAATATTCGAAGACACCGCGCTTATTCGCTTTGCGGAAAACATCCACCCGCACCATTGCGCCGCGCTCAGCATTACCGCCGCGCACCGCCACCGCAGGCTTATCCGTGGTGATCAGGCGGATTTTCCGAATCGGGTCGCCCTTTGGTGAAAGCGGTGGTGTGCTTTTCGGCTTACCAGCCTCAATCCAGGCGCGCAGTGCAGCGATCAACGCCGCGTTGCGGTCCGGGTCTTTCACCCTATCCAAATCCTTCAGCGTCAGCTTATCCACCGCCTTGCGTTCGTAAATCAGCGGCCCGTCATCAGTTTGCTTCAACTGGCTGATGGTCGCGGCATGGGCTTCACCCCGCGCCCGCCCGCGTTCCGCGCGGCTCACCAGAATTTCCCGGAAATGGCGCCGCACATCTTCAATAAAGCCAGGCCAGGGCGGCGGGAAATCCGCGAAATCCCGATGCGATCCGCGATCTTCCGATTCCTTGAAGGCGCGCGTCAGCAATTGCAGCGCTGATTCGGATGTGGCCGCGACAATAATCGCATCCAAGGCATGGTGGCGGTCATCATGCTTGCGCTTTTCGCCATCCGGTTCCAGCACCTTCTTCAAATCCTGCAAGCCCCAGCCGCGCCGCAATCTATCGGTCAAGGCTCCGGGTCGCGAGAGGACATAGCGCTTGTCATCGGGATAGAGCCGCGCCAAATGCTCCATTAGGATGCGGCAGGCATAGCGCGTATCGTTCAGATTGCGGGAACGGAATCTTTCCTCCACCGCCTGCGCATCGCGCAACAGGTAATTGCGCTTCTTGCGGCCCTTCATCCCCTTATTACCCTCAACAGCCGCGACAAATTCCGCCCAGCGTTTGGAATCGTCCTTCAGCCATTCAAAGGGGGTGCGGCCTTTCTTTTCCTGATTGGCTTTCGCGAAGCACAGCGTCTTGTTGATGAAACTGTCATCGCCAAAGCGCGACCAGGGCAGAATATGGTCCACTTGTACGCTATTGTCCTTGGCACGAATGGCGCTGGGTGGAATCGCCTGATCCGTATAGAGGCAGCGGCCTTTTTGCTCGGTCCATAATTCAAAGCGCAGCATGTCTTCGGCGCCCGAAGGCTCACCCCCCACCGTCTCAGCAAAGCTTGCGCGCAGCTTGTCTCGTTCCTTGTTGCGCTTATCCAAGCCGCTCGTGATCTTGTCGCGCTCTTCCTTGCTTTTGCCAACATCGCGCGCCATTTCAATATGAATGCGGTCCGGCTTGCCATGCTTGGCGATGATGGCCTTCACCTGCTTCAGCGCTTCGCCCAGAGCGCGCCGTGCGACGGGATTATTGATGGAGGCAATTTCGGTAACAGGCCGCGCCGCGTGGTCATAGCCAGCCGCCGCACAAGCTTCCGAATATACCAAGCCCTGCTGCAAGCCTGGAATAATCGCGCGGCACGCCTTGGCGGAAACATGGCCGGCACCGGTGAAGGAAGCAAAAGCGCCCTTTTCAACTGCCGCCATGATGGCATGCAGCATATCCGGATCAAGCCCCGCTTCGAAAAGCCCCTTTTCAATGCTTTCCGGTGTCGCGCGAAAGGTAATGATGAAGGCAATCTCATCCAGTTTCTCAGGCCGCTGCAAGAGCGTTTTCCATTTATGCTCCCCAAGCGCGGCGCGCAGCGTGGCTGAACCCTGCATGCAGCCATTGCCCGCGCTACGGTTCACCACATCTCGGCCACCTTCCTCATCACGCGGCACGTCGCGGAAGGCTTCACTATCAGCAAGGCCAATCAGCTTACGTAGGCGCGCAAAGGTCATGCCGCGCTGGTTGCCAAAACCTTCCATGGCGGCGGTAAGTTCGGCTTCCGTCAGCGCTCTTTCCTGGCGCGCATCGCCGATGCGAAGTGCATTCAGCCGCGACAGAAAACGAAAAACTTCAAAACTATAGGCACGCTTGGCCGCACGCTTTTCCTTGGGCTCAAACGGGCAGGTACCAACCAAATGCTCGCTATCGGCCAAAGGCTTTTGGTCAAAGGCAAGTTTAGCGAATTCTTCCTGAAAATTGGCACCTGCAAGGCTACTGCCCAAGGCGCGCTGCCTGCTGAAGATCAGCCGCGCCTCATGTTCCAGGTCAATGCGATTGACGGATTGCGTATACTCCCCGTCGCGGTTGCGCTTTCGCCTGGCGAAGCGTTCTTCTTTGGCGAACATTTCCGCGACACTGCGATATTGCGCCAGGACTTCCTGGTTGGCGGCGGCGGCCTTCAGGACCCTGCCGTCATCACCGGCCTCATTGCCTTGGTTTTTCTTATTGGACCGAAAGCCGCGATGGCGCGCGATATGCCCAAGCGTCACCGCCAATTCCTCGGGCGTCAGTCTTCTATCCAGGGCGGCCACCCGAAGCTCCCACGGGTCAAGCCCCGGAAAGCGCAGCGCATCGCGCTTTGCATCGGTTAAAAGGCCGTTTTGCTGGAAAAGCGCCCTTAGCTGCGCCATGCGCTGGCGGCGGCGGCGCATCACGCGGCGCATGCCGCGAAATTGGCGCCGAAGCTGGTTGGTAGGGGTTCTTTCCTTGTCGGTCTCTGGCGCGTCGAAGGTTCGGGCGCCACAGGCAATGATCTGCCCTTGCGCTACATCAGTTTCGATCAGCGCCCAACCGCAGGACGCAATACCAAGATCAATACCCAGGCTTTTCAACGGTTCCCCCCCAATCCATTCCCGAAGAAAAAGATTGACAGAAGGTGACGGATTTTGTCACCTAAATACGGGAGTCGGTAGGGAAGCCACGGTAAAGTGGATTTCCACTGAAGGTTCTTCGCCCCGGCAGCAATGCCGGGGCGATCCCTTTTCTGGGCTACGTATGTTTGGGCGGAACAGGCAGCCTCAAGCCGCCTGGGCAGGCGCTTCCATCAGCGCCGCCGGGCGGCTGGCTTGCACCGGGATCTGCCGCGGCTTCAGCGCTTCCGGCACTTCATGACGCAGCGCGATGTGCAAAAGCCCGTTTTCAAGCTTGGCACCGCTTACCAGGATATGGTCAGCCAGCACGAAGCGGCGTTCAAAACCCCGCCCGGCAATGCCGCGATGCAGGAATCGGCGGGTTTCTTCCGGCGCTGCCTGGGCGCGGCCCACCACCGTCAGCGTGTTCTGATGGGCGGTGATGTCAAGGTCCGCTTCCGCAAAACCGGCCACCGCCATGGTCAGCACATAGCTGTCATCGCTGGCTTTTTCGATGTTGTAGGGGGGATAGCCCCCGGCATCGGCGCTGCCGCGTGCCGTATCCATCAACCGCGCCAGGCGATCAAAGCCGATGGCGGTGCGGAACAGGGGAGAGAAATCAATAGCATTCATAGCAGGGACGCTCCTTCGCAAAGCAAGGTCCGTTGAGGCCAGCGAACTGAACCCGATATGCCCCCATCTGGGCGGCAAGGGATTTGGTCCGCACCAGGGGCCCGTATGGCGCCCCTTGGTGAATAGGAAATGGAAATAGCCCCGCCGCCAATCAAGGGCTGCGGGGCGAAAAATCCAACTTATCAGGAAAGGCCGAAGCTTACGGTCCGGCGCTCATCAGTCCTACTTGCGCGCGCCAATGCCGGCGAAGCGCTTGTTGAACTTCGCAATCTGGCCGCCCGTATCAATGATACGCTGCTGGCCGGTCCAGGCCGGGTGTGACTTCGGGTCAATGTCCAAGCGGATGGTATCACCCGGCTTGCCGTAGCAGGAACGGGTCTTGTACTCGGTCCCGTCGGTCATGATGATGTTGATCTCATGATAGGCGGGATGGATATCGGACTTCATGGCGCATGCTCACAAAAAATGGGCCGCCGATGCCGACCGGCTGCCAAGGGAGCGGGGGCTATAGGGGATCGGCCCCGCCCGCGCAAGCTAGTGATTGACCCGCGCCGCGCCGCGGGCGACAGGGATTGCCGACACCCCAGCAAGGTCCGGCGCGCGTGAGCCTCAATATCCTCTCCATCCAATCCTGGGTCGCTTATGGCCATGTCGGCAATGCCAGCGCCATGTTCCCGCTTCAGCGCCTGGGGGCGGAGGTCTGGGGGGTGCATACGGTGCAATTCTCCAACCATACCGGCTATGGCGCCTGGCGCGGCCAGGTTTTTGGCGCTGATTTGATCCGGGAATGCGTGGCGGGGATTGAAGAACGCGGCGTGCTGCCCCGCTGTGATGCGGTGCTTTCGGGCTATTTGGGCTCGGCCGAGATCGGTGCCGCGGTGCGCGATGCGGCGCTTTTGGTGAAAGCGGCCAATCCCAAGGCGCTTTGGTGCTGCGATCCGGTCATTGGCGATACCGGGCGCGGGGTGTTTGTGCGCCCCGGCATTCCGGAATTCCTGCGCGACCAGGCGTTGCCGGCGGC
>CAMCZJ010000179.1 GCA_945886995.1 Asaia bogorensis | reverse complement strand
GATCATGCCGGTCATTGACGCGGAGCGTGGCCGGCTTCAGGTGGGTGGTTCAGCGGGCATGCTGCTCACGCGCGATCCGGCGAAGCAGGAAGCGGCGTGGAAATTCCTTCGATTTTCCACGAGCGCCGAGGGCACTGCGCTGATGGTTCAGAATACCGGCTACGTCCCCTGCAACCAGATGGCGGTAGATGACCCACGCTGGTTGGGTGAATTCTACCGGGCCAATCCACTATTCTCGGCAGCCATGCGCCAGCTTCCCATCACTGTTGCCTGGTATGCATTCCCAGGCACGAATGGTGTGCGCATCAGTCAAACCATATCCGATAATCTGCAGCGTCTTGTTGAGGCACGTGCCACGCCTGAACAGGTAGTTCAAGACATGCAGCGCGAAGTCACGCGCCTGTTACCACGCGCTTCCTGACCCCCAAAACCAGAAGGACGTATCCCATGAAATCATTTACCCGTCGCACTGCCTTGGGCGTCACGGCCGGCTTGCTCGCCGCGCCGCAGTTGCGCGCCCAGGGGAATGTGGAAATCACGGTGCATTATGCACAGCCGCAGATCTTCAAAGAAAGTTACGACGCGATTGCGGCGGAATTTGCCAAGCGTGAACCGAATACTACGGTCCGCTTCATCACAACGCCGAATTATGAGGAAGGCAATCAGCTTATCCTGCGGCAAGCGGCCACCAATCAATTACCCGATCTTTCATACCAAGGCTTCAATCGGTTGAGGGTATTCGCCGAACGAGGCATTGCTCAAGATCTCGCGCCCCTACTTGCACGTGAGGGTGATCCGGCGGCCCATGGCTATACGCCCGGCATCCTTGCCCTTGGCCATTTTGGCGGCATGCAATCGGGCCTCGCCTATGCCGCATCCAACGCAATTTCCTACTACAACACGGAACTTCTGCGCCGCGTTGGCGCCAATCCTGCCCCGGAAGCTTTCCCAAAAACCTGGGATGAGGTGATCGCGCTTTCGGCGCGCATCAAGGCGCTTGGCGATGGCACTGAAGGCATGTGGTTCCAATGGCCCGGCGATGACTGGATGTTTTCCGCACTACTGTTCAGCCATGGCGCGCGCATGCTTACCCCGGATGAGCGCGACGTAGGCTTCGCAGGCCCCGAAGGTCTCGCCAGCTTGCGCTTGCTCCGCCGTATGGTGACCGAAGGCGGGATGCCGCAACTGAATGGCACAACGGCACTGCAGGCCTTTGCGGCCGGCAAGCTTGGCATGCGTTTTGGTTCAACCGCCTTCCTGCGGAATATGATGACCAGCGTCGGGCGGAATTTCGAAATGCAAACCGCGCTGCTGCCCGTTGTTGATCCCGTGAATGGCCGCCTGCCAACAGGTGGTGCCGCCGGGATGCTAACCGCGCGTGACGCCACAAAGCGCGAGGCTGCCTGGAAATTCCTGCGCTTTTCAACAAGCGCGGAAGGAACGACGTTGATGGTCAAGAACACTGGCTATGTCCCCACAAACCAGCTTGCCATTGATGATCCGCGTTATCTTTCGGAATTCTATCGCGAGAACCCCCTATTCAAAACCGCCACAATGCAGGTGGGCCGTATGGTTCCCTGGTATGCTTTCCCAGGTACCAATAGCGTTCGTGTGACTGAAGTGATGGTCAATAACATGGCGCGCGTTGTCGAAGGGACTGCGACGCCCGAAGTGGCCTTGGGCGATATGGCGAGTGAAGTTCGCCGCTTGCTGCCGCGTCGGGGTTGAAGCATGCATACGATCCTACAGCTTACGGATGCGCATCTGTCGCCGCGGAATGAATTGTTCCGCGGCAATCTTGCCTTGATTCACGCTCTGGCAACGGCTTCCCCGCCCGACCTTACGGTTGCCAGCGGTGATCTTTCGCTTGATGGCGCAGATCATGAGGCGGATATGGCGTTTGCCGCCGAAGAACTGGGCCGCTTCCCAGGCCCAATTCTGGCTCTGCCAGGCAATCATGATACGGGCAGCCACGCCCACACCATGCCGCGTCAGCCCTTTGACGAAACTAGGCTGACAAGGTTTCAGCGGCATCTTGGTGCAGGGTATGGTCTACATGATCTGCCCGGCTGGCGCATCATCGGCCTCAATTCCGAGGTGATGGGAACAGGGCACCCGGAAGAAGAAGCTCAGGCGCGCTTCATCATTGAAGCCGTTGAAAGCGCAGATGCGCGGCGATTGGCGGTGTTCTTGCACAAGCCCATCTTTGTGACGCATCCAGATGATCCGGTTTTTGATTACTGGTCTGTGCCTCCGCACGCGCGCGATTCATTGACGCCCATCCTGGGGCATCCACGGCTTCGCCTGGTCGCCTCTGGCCATTTGCACCTGCATCATGAATTCAAGCGTGACGCAGTCTCCTTTGTCTGGGCGCCGCCACTTTCCTTTGTGGTGGAGGAGGATGAGCAGCAAGGCCTGCCTGGGGCGCGGCGCTGCGGTGCCCTGCTGCATCACCTGCATGCGGACCATGTGGAGACGGTTTTGCTGGAACCAGATGGCATGGAGGTGCCCTATCTTGGCCCTATCCGCCACCTGACCTATCCGCGCGCCAGTTCTTGAGGTGCTGGTGTGACATGCCCTGGCGCGTCACAATCCAGCATTCATCCTGTTATCGCCAAGGGCCTTTTAAGTCCTTTGGCTTCGCTCCACGTTCGTCGCCACCATTTGGGAGAATGACATGACACGCGTGATTATGGTGGCCCTGGACGGGCTTCGCCCTGACATGGTGGACCCGGTAGCGACCCCGCATTTGCATGCGCTATCTTCGGCTGGCGCACGCTTTTCGCGCGCGCGAAGCGTATTCCCATCTGAAACACGGGTTGCGACGCCATCGCTCATCACCGGCTGCCGCCCTGGGGGCCATGGCCTGGTCGCCAATACGCTATTCGACGCATCAGTCGCACCCGATCGTTTGATCCGAACCAAGCTGGTGGAGGATGTCATCACGCTCGCTGCTGGTGCGGAATCGCCCTTGCAGCGCCCGAGCCTGGCGGAGCGCCTTGCACCGCATGGGCTGAGTTTTGCGCTGGTCAGCGCCGGTACGGCGGGGGCGGCGCGGCTGCTTCACCCGGCGGCTGAACGCCTTGGTGCCTTTCGCTGGAATGTCGAGGATACAAAGGGCGAGACAGCGCGGCGCGTGGTTGAAGCGCTTGGCGCTACGCCACCCGCCGCTGTGCCGAATATCGCTCGGGTCGAATTCGCCGGGCGCGTGCTGATTGATCATGTACTGCCACAAATGAAACCGGATGTGGCGCTGCTTTGGCTTTCAGAACCCGATGTATCCTTCCATTGGGGCGGCTTACGGGCGGAACATACGCAACGCGCGCTAAAGTCAGCGGATGCGGTACTCGGGCGCATTATGGCGTGGCGCGATGCACAAGCGGATGCGAAAGACGTTGCCATCATTGTTCTCTCTGACCACGGCCATGTGACAGGGCGGGGTAAGAAGTGCCTACGGAGCGAATTGCAGCGCGCTGGCTTCCGCGCTGGCACCGGTATGGCGCCAGATGTGGATATTGTGGTGGCGCCAGCAGCTGCGCCCGGGATGTGGCTGAGGGACCCTGCCCTTGCGTCGCAAGTTGCGGATTTCCTCGCCACACAAAATTGGGCAGGCCCGTTATTGGCGCGCGATCCTGCCATTCTCGCACCCGGCCGTGCGGTGCCACTTGCGTTACTCGGCTCGGCGCATCCGCGCAGCGCTGATCTGGTCGCGACATTCGCGGGTGAAGAAGGTTTGGATGAATGGGGCCTGCCAGGCACGGCCCCGTTCGATGCGCCCGATGTACCGGAAGGCGGCGGCATGCATGGCGGTCTACATCGGGCGGAGCTTGCGACCGTTCTTGTCATGCAGGGCGGCCCGTTCCGTCAGGGTGCTGTGATCCAGGAACCCGCTGACCTGACCGATATTGTGCCCACCATTCTGCACCTGCTTGGGATTGATACGGTAGGCATGGAAGGGCGGCCATTGCGCGGCGCGCTGCATGCTGCGGCAGACCTGCCGCCCACCGAGGAATTGCATGATCTGCCCGGCAATTTCGTGCTGGAAGCCATGTGTGCACAGGATGGGCGGCTCTACCCCAGCGCGATGCGCCGGCGCTAGTCCTAACGCTAAGCACTAAAGGCTGCGGTGAGTCCCTTCACCGCAGCGTCGGGTCAAGCCCATCACGCAGCCAATCACCAATCAGCGAAACAGACAGCGTTGTCAGGATGATAACACTGGCGGGTGCCAGCAAAATCCAAGGCGCCCGCGTAAGATATTCGCGCCCATAACCGACCATAGAACCGAGCGAGGTTTCCGGCGGCTGCACACCCAAGCCAAGGAAGGACAGGCCTGACTCGAGCAAGATGACCTCAGGAAAGGCCAGCGTCATGGAGACAATCAAGGTGGAGGCAATATTGGGTAGCACATGCCGCCCATAAATCCGCCAGGGCGAAGCACCAAGCCCGCGCACCGCAGCGGCATAGCCCTGCGCACCAGCAGCCAACGCAAGCCCACGCGCAATCCGCGCATAGCGTTCCCAGGCATGCAAACCCAAAAGGCAGACCAGTAGCAGCAGGGAATTGCCGAAAAAGGCCAGCACCGCGAGCGCCAAAATCAGGAAGGGCAAGGATGCGGAAAAATCCACCAGCGCCAAAACGGCTTGTTCAACCAAGCCACGAAAATGCGCGGCAAGAAATCCCAGCGAGGTCCCGACCGCCGCACCAATAATGGTGGCACCAAAGGCAATCAGCAGGCTCGTGCGGATGGAGTAGATCAGACGGGACAGCACATCCCGCCCCAATTCATCAGTCCCAAGCGGGTGAATCCATGTCCCCCCAAAAAGAATGGGCGGTGAAAGCCGGTTGCGCAAATCAAGTGCGGTATAGGCGTAAGGTGCAATCACATCGGCAAGCACTGCCACCGCCAGCATCAGCATCAACCAGGCCATGCCAAAAATGACCAATGCAGGTAGCGCCGCACGTTGGCGCTTGGGGGGCGCCGTGGATGCAGCCACGACAAGGGGCGCTTCAGGCATATCAGGCAGCCTTTCCTGGCGCAGCGCGCAGCCGCGGATCTAGCAGGCCATAAAGCAAGTCAACGATCAGATTCGCGCAGACCATGGTGATAGCTACCAGCAAAAGAATGCATTGCACAACGGCGAGATCACGGTTGGCGACGGCGACCACCAGAAGCCTTCCCACACCTGGCCAGGAAAAGACGCTTTCCACCACCACAGCACCGGCTATCAGCGTGCCAACCATGAAGCCGATGATGGTTACAGTCGGGATTGCGGCATTTGGCAAAGCATGGCCGGTGACCACGGCGCGCCATGGCACGCCCTTGGCGCTCGCCGTCCGGATAAAGGGTTGCCCAAGGACTTCCAGCATGGCGCTGCGCGTAAAGCGCGCCAATACGGCCGCGCCGCCAAGCCCAAGGGTAATCACCGGCAGGATACCGTGGCGCCAGCTTTCCTGCCCACCTGATGGAAGCCAGCCAAGCTGTACGGCGAAAACCAGTACAAGCAGCAAGCCCAACACAAAGGAAGGAACGGTGAAGCCCGCCACAGCGATGATCATCACCACGCGATCCGCAAGTGAATTGCGGTGCAGCGCGGCATAAATCCCTGCTGGTATGCCAAGGCATATTTTGATGGCCAGTGCCGGCAGGGTCAGCGCAAGGGTGGCTGGAATGCGTTCAGTGACCAGCACAATGGCATCACGCCCATCGCGCATGGACCGGCCCAGATCGCCCTGCAAAATCGCCCAGAAATAGGAGAAATACTGAACCCAAATCGGCTCATCCAACCCCCAGGCGGTACGAAAGGCATCAACCGCTTCAGGGGGCGCGTCAGCGCCCATGATGATCTGTGCAGGATCACCGGAAAGGCGCAGCACAATAAAAGCAAAAGTGACCACCATGGCGATGGTGAGCGCTGCGCGCGCCAAGCGTGATGCGATGAAGCGAAGCATTCAGGCGGCCTCCTGCCCCGTGAAGCCGTGTCCCGCGGTGACTTCCCCATGCGCGACATGGCAAGCGATAAGCCGCCCATCAGCACGGGGCTTCAATACCGGCGCTTCACGCGCACAAAGGCTATTCGCTACAGGGCAGCGAGGATGAAAGGCGCAACCGGATGGCCGGTCGGCGGGGTTGGGTGGGTCGCCCTGCAGCACCATGCGCTGCCCCGTGCGTCCCGGATGCGGAATGGCAGATACCAAGGCGCGTGTATATGG
>CAMCZJ010000178.1 GCA_945886995.1 Asaia bogorensis | reverse complement strand
CGGCAAGGTAACCGAGATCAAGGCGGATCGGCTGATCAGCGCCGTTGGCATTATCGGTAATGTTGAGGACCTTGGGCTTGAGGGCACCAAAATTCAGGTGGACCGCACCCATATCCTGACCGATGCCTTTGGCCGTACCGGAGAGCCCGGCATCTATGCCATTGGTGATCTGACCGGCCCGCCCTGGCTCGCGCACAAGGCATCGCATGAAGGCATCATTTGCGTCGAAGCCATCGCCGGGCTGCATCCGCATGCCATGGATACGCTGAATATTCCGGGCTGCACCTATTGCCGGCCGCAAGTGGCCTCGGTTGGGCTGACAGAAGCTGCCGCCAAGGCCCGTGGGCATGAGGTGAAGGTTGGGCGCTTCCCCTTCATCGGCAATGGCAAGGCAATTGCGATGGGTGAGCCGGAGGGCTTCGTGAAGACAGTGTTTGACGCCAAAACTGGCGCCTTGCTCGGCGCCCATATGGTGGGGCCTGAGGTCACGGAAATGATCCAAGGCTACGGCATAGCCCGCACTTTGGAGACAACCGAGGTTGAATTGATGCATACCGTCTTCCCGCACCCCACGGTTTCGGAGGCCATGCATGAAAGCGTGCTTGATGCTTACGGCCGGGTGATCCACATCTAACCCGACCATGCCCCCGACTCGCATTGAAATTGACCATCGAGCCGCCAAAACGGGTGCCGAAAGGCATCCGGAAAAAGCGCATCGCCCGGACAACCCCATCCAGCGCAAACCCGCCTGGATACGGGTAAAGGCGCCGACGCATCCGGTTTATCTGGAAACCCGCGCCCTGATGCGGGAAAAGAAACTGGTCACAGTGTGTGAGGAAGCGGCCTGCCCGAATATCGGCGAATGCTGGTCTCAGCGCCACGCCACCATGATGATCATGGGCGAGACCTGCACCCGCGCCTGCTCCTTCTGCAATGTCGCGACCGGCATTCCAAAGCCCCTGGACGCGGATGAACCGCGCCGGGTCGCGGAAGCGGTGGCTGCCCTTGGGTTGCGCCATGTGGTGATTACCAGCGTGGACCGCGATGATCTGGCCGATGGCGGTGCTGCGCATTTCGCGGCCACCATCAGCGCCATTCGCGTGGCGGCCCCTGGCACGACGATTGAGGTGCTGACGCCGGATTTCCTGCGCAAGGATGGCGCTTTGGAAGTCGTGGTGTCGGCGCGGCCGGATGTGTTCAACCATAATCTGGAAACCGTGCCGGCGCTTTATCCCAGCATTCGGCCCGGGGCGCGGTATTATCATTCTCTACGCTTGCTGGATCGTGTGAAGCAGCTTGATCCTTCCATCTTCACCAAATCCGGCATCATGGTGGGGCTTGGCGAAAAGCGCATCGAAGTGCTGCAAGTGATGGATGATCTGCGATCTGCCGAGGTGGATTTCCTCACCATCGGCCAATACCTGCAGCCATCGGTGAAGCATGCGGCAGTGGATCGCTTCGTGACGCCCGATGAGTTTGAGGATTACGCGAAGGCCGCGCGCGGCAAGGGTTTTCTGTTGGTGTCCGCCACACCTTTGACTCGTTCTTCCTATCACGCGGATCGCGATTTCGAAGCGCTGAGTGCCGCGCGCAACGCGCAACTGGCCGCGCAAGCCTGATATGCCAACACATGCGGAAAAGAAGGTGCTCCGCTATTCGCAGGAGCAACTTTTCGATATGGTCGCGGATGTGGCGCGTTATCCCGAATTCCTGCCCTGGTGTGTCGGCGCGCGGGTGCTCAGCCGGGATGAACAATTGCTGGTGGCGGATTTGACCATCGGCTTTCGCATGTTTCGCGAAACCTTCCGGTCTCGCGTGGGCTTGAACAAGCCTGGCCATATTCACGTGACCTATGAAAACGGCCCCTTCCGCTATTTGAACAATCACTGGCGCTTCACGCCTGTGGCTGGCGGGACGGAAGTGGATTTCTTTGTGGATTTCGAATTCCGCAGCCGCATTCTACAAGTGGCGATTGGCGTGGTGTTCAATGAAGCGGTGCGGTTGATGGTGCGCGCCTTCGAAAGGCGCGCGCTGCATCTTTATGGGCGGCCAGGCGCGGCTGGCATTGGCAAGCCGGCCTCCGCCTGATCCCATACTACTGCAATTTGATGTTGCGCGCCTGGATCATGTTGCGCCATTTGGCGTTTTCTGCTGCGAAATAAGCCGGCCATTCAGCGCTGCTGCCAACCGTTGGCACCACGGCAAGTGCGCTCAGGCGTTCGCGCGTATCGGGCGCTTCCATCGCGGCCTTGGTCAGCGCATGCATGCGCGCCAGGATATCAGCGGGCACGCCGGTTGGTGCTTGCAGGGCGATGTGTTCCACGACCTCCACGCCTGGGAAGCCTTGTTCGGCGAAGGTCGGGATTTCTGGCGTCAGCGGGCTTCTTTCCTTGGTGGCAACCGCCAAGGCGCGCAAGGAGCCAGAGCGGATATGCGGCAAAATTCCTGATGCCGCCTGGAAAACCATGGGTGTTTCATTGGCAAGCACCGCCTGCACCGCCGGCGCGCCGCCGCGATAGCCAACATCCTGAATGGTCAGCCGCGCTTCCTGCAAGAACAGCTCAGTCGCGAGATGCGTGGAAGACCCCGTGCCGGAATTGGCATAGGTGAGGTTGCTGTTGGGCCGGCGCGCGATTTCCACATACTCCGCCAGCGTGCGCGCAGGGAAGCTTGGATTGACCACCATGATGATCGGCATGGAAGCAATCAGCCCGATGCCGATGAAATCCTTTTCATTGTCATAGGGCAGCGGCATCAGATGCGGCGCCATCGCATAGGTGCTGACCGTGCTGACCAGCATCGTATAGCCATCGGGCCGCGCGCGGGCGACGCTATTGAAACCGATCGTGCCATTGGCGCCGGTGCGATTATCCACCACAAAGCTGCGTCCCGTATCGGTAGAAAGCTTCTGCGCCAGAATGCGCGCCACAGCATCGGTGGAACCGCCCGCGGCCCAAGGCACAACCAGCGTCACAGGGCGGGTTGGCCAGGCATCCTGCGCGCGCGCGACGGCGGGCAGCAGCGCAGGGGCGGCAAGCAGGGCAAGGTGACGGCGAGAGATCATGGCATCCTCCTTCGTGTTTGTTGTGCTTTCCATAAGGTTGACCGCGTGTGCATGGCAAGCGCCTTTTCCAACCTATAGGTTTTTCTTGCTTTCCGGTGCCCGCCTGAAGAAGACTAGGCGCTCCCCAGGGCAGGAGACGGGATATGGGCGGGTTTCTGACCGATGATGATCTGAACCAGTTGCAGCCGGCGGATGAGGTGATGTTTCCCTCTCCGATTCCGACGCAAGTAGTTTCTTCCGATGAATTCTGGCCAATGCCGCAGACCGAAAAACAAAAGGCGGTTGAAGCTCGCATCAAGGAAATGGCGGATGAGATCGGCGCCAAGCAAGGCCTGGGGCGGCGGCGCTTTTTGCAAACCGCATCCGGCATGGCGGCTGCCTTCCTGGCCATGAACGAAGTCCATGGCCCGCTGTATGCCGTGAGCCGCGCAGAGGCGCAGCAGCCGGATGCGGCGGCAGCGCGTGCTGCGGCGCTGAAGGACCAGTTTATCATGGATGTGCATACGCATTTTCTGCGCCCCGATACGCGCATCATGACCTTTGTGAATGCCCGCCGTGCAGTGGGGCGGGCAGGGTGGAACCCTGATTTGGTCGGCAAGGAACAGACCATTCAGGATTTGATGGAAGCAAGCTGGTTCAAGGAAGTGTTCCTTGATTCGGACACCAAGGTGGCGCTGATCAGCGGCGCACCTTCCGAGGAACCGATTGATTGGTTCCTGACCAATGATATGAAGTTCGATGCGCGCAAGCGCGTGAATGACGCCGCCGGCACCAAGCGCGTTCTGTCCCACGCCATTTTCACACCCGGTCAGCCAGGCTGGATGGAGGAGGTGGAGCGTTCCATCGAACAGCTCAAGCCCGATAGCTTCAAGGGCTATACGATTGGCGACAATACCAATAAGCATCTGGCCATCCACCCATGGCGGATGGATGATGAAAAGCTGCTCTATCCCTTCTATGAACGGCTGCTGAAGGCCGGCATCAATACCGTCTGCGTGCATAAGGGGCTATTCCCGCAGCAAGTGACGCAGCAATTCCCGCATCTTCTGCCCTTTGCCGGTGTTGATGATGTCGGCAAGGCCGCCAAGGATTGGCCGCAAATAAACTTCGTCATTTACCATTCCGCCTATCGTTGGACGGGTGGTGGTGGTGCCGGCATGGGCGTTGAGCAATTCGCGCGCACGGGCCGCGTGGATTGGACCACGGATCTTTCGGAGATTCCCGCGAAATACGGTGTCACGAATGTCTATGGTGATCTTGGTCAGATTTTCGCGCAGACAACGGTGATCGAACCCGGGCTTTGTGCCGCGCTGATGGGTACACTCATTCGCGGCCTTGGTGCGGATCATGTGGTTTGGGGTACGGATGCGATCTGGACCGGTTCTCCGCAATGGCAGATTGAAGCGCTGCGGCGGCTTGAGATTCCGGAAGATATGCAGCGCCGCCACGGCTTCGCGCCGCTTGGCGCTGCGGATGGGCCGGTGAAGACCGCAATCTTCGGCGGCAATTCAGCGAAAATGTATCGCTATGATCAGCGCCACGCGGGGCTTGATGCCGATGGTGTAGCCCGTGTGAAAGCGCAATACGCCGCGGCTGGCGGCGATCGCAGCAACAAGGCCTATGGCTATGTGCTGGCAGGGTAAGGAAGAACGGGCGCAGGCGTGAACCTGCGCCCACCTTAGTTATTCAGCCGCGCGCAGCGCTGCCTGGCTGCGCAGCTTCACAATACCGGGCAGTGCAGCGCCCTTCCACAGGGCTTCCAGCAGCGCCTTGGCTTCCAGCGTACCAATCGCATCTGCCGTCAGTTCCAGGAATTTATCGGACAGATCAGCATCCGAAAGCGGCGCATCCGGATCACCCTTGCGCGTGTGCTGATGGCGGTTCAGCACGCGCCCATCACGCAGCTTGATTTCCACCTTCGCTGAACGCTTGGACGGGAAGGCCGCCGCGCATTCCGGATCGAGCGCTACGCTCACCTTCGGCATCACCGCGCGAATTGCGGGATCGTTCAGGCGTTCTGGTTCAAACGCTGCCAAGCGAACACCGCCATAAAGCAGCATGGTCGCGACGGTGAACTGCGTGGAGAAACGGCAATCCTGTTCAGTTGCCGCGGTCGGGCGATCACAGACATCCTTGGTCGCCTTATAACCGCCCACATGCACGCCAAGCACATCGCCCGCGCTGAAGCCCGCTTCGCGTTGCAGATCGCGCACGGCATCAAGGGCGGCGAAAATATGCCCGCAGCAGCCGTGATTCTTGAAAGTCATATCCATGATGGCATAGGGCTTGCCGATATTGGCCAGTGGCTTTTCCCATTTGCCGGTATCTTCGCTGGTGGCGGCGGCAAAACCCGCCGGGCCATGCAGCACATCCAGCGCGCCCGTCATGCCGCGCGCCGCTGCCATCGCCGCCATGGCGCCCGCTTCCGCAGCATGGCCGGGATGCAAAGGCTTGGACATGCCTTCACCGCGGAAGGCCTGTTGCAGGCCGCTTGCCATGGTGGCGCAGGTGGCAATGGCATGTGCCGTGCGTTCCGCATCGCAATTCAGCGCGACAGCCACCGCCGCCGCCGCACCGAAAGTGCCAACCGTGCCGGTGGTATGCCAGAAATCATAGTGAGAGGGCTGTACGGCGACACCGATGCGGCACGAAACCTCATACCCCGCAATCATCGCACGCAGCAGCAAATCCATATCCGCGCAGCGCGATTGCGCCGCCGCCAGCGCCGCTGCAATGGTCGGGCAGCCCGGATGATAGACAGCGTAACGATAGATATCGTCGAATTCCACAGTATGGGATGCCGTGCCATTCAGCAGCGCGGCATGACGCAGCGGCACCTGCCGGCCGCTCACGTAGCACACCGCATCACCGCCACCGCGCGTTTCATCCTCAAGCGCGGCTGACATCAATGTCGCGGGCGCGCGGGATGCGCCGGCCAGCAAGGCCGCGAACCAATCCACCAAAGCGCGGCGCGCGTGATGCGCGACTTCCGCATCCACGGGGCGGCTGCGCCAGGAAGCCGCGTGATCGGCCAGAATCAGCAGGGGATTTTCCATGATTTTCGCTGCTACGCGTTCCCGCGCAGTACCTCCTTATTGATCACAACATCGGGGTCGAGTTGACCCTTGAAATGGCCGATGATGCTCTCCGC
>CAMCZJ010000177.1 GCA_945886995.1 Asaia bogorensis | reverse complement strand
GGTGTTGGTTATTTCCAGCGCGCCATTCAACGCGGCCGGCGCATCTCCGCCGCGCGCGGCTTTCTGCACCCCGCCATGGCGCGCAAGACACTTGATGTGCGCACCAATGCGCGCGCCTGCGGCATTATTCTGGAAGGCAAGCGCGCGGTTGGTGTGCGCTATCTGAACCAGCGCGGCGGCACACCCCGCGAAGTGCGCGCCAGGCGAGAAGTGATCATCTCCGCCGGTACAGCCAATACCGCGCGGCTGTTGCAGGTTTCCGGCATTGGTCCCGGCTGGCTATTGCAAAAGCTTGGCGTGCCCGTGCTGCATGAATTGCGCGGCGTGGGCGAGAATTTCCGCGACCATTACGCAACGCGCGTAGTGATGCGCGCCAAGCCTGGTGTCACTACGCTCAATGAATTGGCGCGCGGCGTGAAGCTGGCGGGCCAGGTGGCGCGCTGGGCGATGGGGCGGCCTTCCATCCTTGCCACCGTGCCCTCCCATGTCTATGTTTTCTGGAAATCCTTTGAAGGGCTGGATCAGCCCGATCTTCAATGCGTCTTCACGCCGGGGTCCTATGCGGAAGGCAAGGTCTATGTGCTGGATGATTATCCGGGTGTGACCGCCGGCGCCTGGCAGCATCGGCCAGAAAGCATCGGCTGGGTCCGCGCGAAGACCGCTGATGTGTTTGATGATCCTGAAATTCAGCCGAATTATCTGTCTGATCCCATGGATCGGCGCGTGCATCTGGGCGGCATTCGGCTGATCCGGCGGTTGCTGAATGCGCCGGAACTCAGCCCCTTCCTGGAAGCCGAAACCCTGCCCGGCCCGCATCTGGATTCCGATGATGAGCTGATGGATTTTGCGCGACGCAACGGGTCCACCACCTATCATTTGATCGGCACGGCGCGCATGGGGCCGAATACGGACCCAACTGCTGTGGTGGATGATCGGCTCCGCGTACATGGGCTGGAAGGCTTGCGCGTGGTGGATGCTTCGGTGATGCCGAACATGACCTCGGCCAATACCTACGCCACCACCATGATGATTGCGGAAAAGGCATCGGATTTCATCCGTGGCCGCCCGCCGATGGAAGCCATGCTCTAAACTCCGGAGGAAACGACAATGGAATTGCCGCTGCACGGCATGCGCGTGATTGAAGTGGGCCAGGCTTTGGCCGGGCCACTCGCCGGCGTGATCCTGGCCGATATGGGTGCCGATGTGATCAAGGTGGAAAAGCCTGATGGCGGCGATGATGCGCGCGCCTGGGGGCCGCCCTTCGGACCAGATGGCGAAACCTCGCTCTATTTCCATGGTCAGAATCGCAATAAGCGTTCCATCACGCTTGATCTAAAAAAGCCAGAAGATGTTGAAGCCCTGCACAAACTGGTGGAGACTGCCGATGTGCTGATTCAGAATCTACGCCCCGGCGTGGTGGATGAAATCGGCATTGGGCCGGATGCCATGCTGAAGCGCCATCCGCGACTGGTTTATTGTTCCATCTGGGCCTTTGGCCATGAAGGGCCGATGCGCCTTAAACCCGGCTTTGATCCGCTGCTGCAAGCCTATGGCGCCATGATGTCTGTCACGGGCAGGCCGGAAGACCCGCCGACTTTTTGCGGCGCTTCGATCAATGACAAGGCGACGGGCATGTTCTGCGTGATCGGTGCCTTGGCCGCTTTGCGCCAGCGGGATCGTACGGGGCAAGGCTGCCTTGTGGATACATCGCTTTTCGAAAGCGCGGTGCATTGGGTGGAAGGCCATGTGAATAATCACGTGGCGAGCGGCGATATCCCGAAGCGCCACGGCACGGGCGGCGCAGTGATTGTGCCCTATCAGGTGTTTGACACCGCCGATCGGCCACTTTGCCTCGCTGCCGGCAATGACAGGCTTTGGGCGCGTTGTGCGAAGGTGCTCGGCCACCCGGAATGGGCGAGTGATCCACGCTTCGCGACCGGCCCCGCGCGCGTGCGCAACAAGACAGTGCTTTTGCCTTTGATTGCGGAAGCGCTGCGCCTGCAGCCGCGCGATCATTGGCTGGCCGCGCTGGAAGATGCTGGAGTGCCGAGCGGCCCGGTGAATGACATTGCGGAGCTTGCGGCAAGCCCGCAATTCGCAGCCATGAACATGATGCAATGCCTGCCAGAAGGTGGCCCGCGCGTGGTCGGTTTGCCGATTTCCTTCAATCGGCGCCGCCCACTGTCTCGCCGCCCGGCGCCGCGCATCGGGCAACATAATCCTGAGATTTTGGGCCGCCCTTGAGGCCCCCTGAACACCCTGGACTCTGAGGGGGCATCGCGATACCAGCCTTGCAGCAGCAGTAAAGGCAGAATCCCCCATGCCCCTTCCAAGCCGTTTCTGGCAGGACCTCACCTGGCCAGATTTTCGCGCCCTTCCCGCCAATACGGTTGCGGTGCTGCCGGTGGGTGCCATTGAACAGCACGGGCCGCATCTGCCGGTGGCGGTGGATACCGCGATCAATCAGGGCATTGTTGCGCGCACACTGAAGGTGATCCCGGATGATCTGCCCGTGCTGGTGTTGCCAACGCAAGCCGTTGCGCTTTCGGTGGAGCATTTGCGCTTTCCCGGCACCATCACCACCAGCGCGGAAACCCTGATGGCGCTGGTCTGTGATATTGGCGCATCTGTTGCGCGCGCGGGCGTGAAGCGCTTGGTGTTTTTGAACAGCCATGGCGGCAATGTCTCGGCGCTTGATATCGCGGCGCGGCGGTTGCGCATTCAGCATGAGCTTTTCGTGGTGAATGCCATGTGGGCGCGCATGGGCAAGCCGGAGGCATTGCGAGACCCGGTGGAAGCACGCTTTGGCATTCATGCCGGGCGCGATGAAACGGCGGTGATGCTGGCGCTGCGGCCTGATCTGGTGCGGATGGATAAGGCGCGCAATTTCGTCAGCCGTTGGCAGGGCGTTTCGGCGGACACGCCAAGCATGGCGCCGGATGCTGGCGCGCCGCCGGCCTGGCAGGCGCAGGATCTTGGGCCGGCGGGTGCGGTGGGTAATGCTGCCGCCGCCACGGTGGGAATTGGTGAAGCATTGCTGGATCACGCCGCGCAACGCATGGCAGCGCTTTGGCAGCAGGTGGCCGGCATGGATGTTTCCATGTGGCTCGATGAGGAACCCAATCCCGATGCCTGATATCGCTGGCTTCACCGGCGAATTGGCCGGGCTTGAACAATCCACCGAGGCCGCGCTGCTGCGCCAGAAAAGCCGCGACTTCTATTGGTATAGCCCCATCCTGAAGCGCCAATTGGATGGCAAGCGCGCCGATATCTGGCTGCGTCCGCAAAACGAAGATGAGGTAATGCGCATCCTGAACGCTGCGCGCCGCCATGGCGTGCCGATTACGGTGCGCGGTGGTGCGACAGGCAATTATGGGCAATGCGTGCCACTGAACGGCGGCGCCGTGCTGGATACCACGGCCATGACAGCGCCCATCGCATTGAAGGATGGCGTGCTTGAAGCCGAAGCCGGTGCGCGCATGATTGATCTGGACCTTTGGGCGCGCGAACGCGGTTGGGAATTGCGGCTTTGGCCCAGCACCAAACGCACGGCGACCATTGCAGGTTTTGTCGCCGGCGGCGGAGCGGGCGTTGGCGGCATCAGCCATGGCACCATGCGTGAACGCGGCAATTTGCTCGGCGTGCGTGTAGCGACATTGCAGGACCCGCCCGCACTGCTTGATCTGGAAGGTGATGACGCCAATCCAGTCAATCGCACCTATGGCACGACGGGCGTGATTACGCGCGTGCGGCTGCCGCTGACGCCGGCGCAGGATTGGCGCGATATTGCGGTGGTGTTTTCAGATTTCGCCGCGGCTGGGCGTTTTGCACTGGCGCTCGCTTTCGCTGATGGCATCGCCAAGAAAATGTGCGCTGTTTTTGACTCGCGCCTGCCGCCCTTCTTCCGTGCCATTGCGGATGTAGTGCCGGCGGATCATGCGCTGGCTTTGGTGATGGTGGCACCTTCTGGCCTTGTCGCGCTACGCGATATGGCGCGGGAACATGGCGGGCGGATTGTCGCGGATCAGGATACCGTCGCTGCGGAACGCGATCCGGAAGCGACGCCTTTTTACGAATATTGCTGGAACCACACCACGCTGCAGGTGCTGAAGCGCGATCGTGGCGTGACCTATCTGCAATGCCGTTTTCCCTTTGAAGGCACCTTGGAATCAGTTGAGAAGGTGCGCGCTGCCTTCCCGGATGAGGTTTGGATGCACACGGAATGCGTGCGCTTCGGCGGGCGCACCACCATGACCGCCCTGCCGGTCATTCGCTGGAAAGATGATGTGCGGCTTGCCGAAATCATGGCGGGCTTTGAAGCGGTGGGGGCTGGCATTGCCAATCCGCATGTCTTCACCATTGAAGAAGGCTCCGGCTATCGCCGCGTGCCGGGGGATCAGCTTGGTTTCAAGCGCCGCGTTGATCCGCTGGGCCTGTTCAATCCTGGTAAAATGAAAAGCTTCGATGAACCAGAAAGTGACGCCGCATGACGCATGATGTTGCTGGCCTGATGGCCTCCCTGCCCGATATTCGCTGGGTGACGGATGCCGCGCTGGTACGCCAACGCAGCCGCGACTTTTTCTGGTATAGCCCCGTGCTGAAACGCCAATTGAATGGCGTAAGTGCGGATGTGGTGGCCGAAGCGCGTGATGAGGCTGATGTGGTGCGCATTCTGGCGGCCTGCCATGCGCGGCGCATTCCGGTGACACCGCGTGGCGCCGGCACCGGCAATTACGGCCAGGCCATGCCGCTGCATGGTGGTGTGGTGTTGGATGTCTCGGCGCTTGATAAGCTGCTGTGGGCCAAACCCGGCATCATGCGCGCACAGGCCGGCGCCAAGTTGATCGCGCTTGATGAACAAACGCGCCAGCAAGTGGGCGGTGAATTGCGCTTTCATCCTTCAACGAAGCGCACCGCGACCATTGGTGGCTTTGTCGCTGGCGGTTCGGCAGGGGCGGGTTCCTGCATGTGGGGGTCCTTCCGCGAACCGGGCAATGTGCTGGGGTTGCGCGTCATCACCATGGAAGAAACGCCGCGCATTCTGGAATTGCGTGGTGGGGAGATTGAAAAAGCCAATCACGCCTATGGCACCAATGGCATCATTACCGAAGTGGAAATGCCACTCGCCCCCGCCTATGATTGGGTGGATGTGATGATGGCCTTCCCAAGCTTCATGGAAGCAGCGCGCTTTGCGGAAGCTGTCACGCTGGCTGATGGCATTGTGAAGAAGCTCGCGACCGTAGTGGCCGCACCCGTACCGCAGCAATATTTCCGTCATTTCGAAGGGCGCATTCCTTCGGGCATGAGTGTTGCGCTGCTGATGATCGCAGCCCCCTTCCTGGAAGCTTTTGAAGCGCTGAAAGCAAAGCACGGCGCCACACAAGCGGAAATCTATCGCTGCCCCACGGAAGAAGCGGCAGTGCCGCTTTACGAACATTCCTGGAATCACACCACGCTGCAGGCGCTAAAGCTTGATCGCGGCATCACCTATTTGCAAACACTATTCCCGCCGCCGGGCCACATGGCTTTGGTGGAAAAGATGGCGGCGCTGTTCGGTGATGAGGTGCCGATGCATTTGGAATTCGTGCGCTTCGGTGGGCATGTCACCTGCTTCGGCCTGCAATTGGTGCGCTATACCAGCGAAGAACGCTTGGCAGAGATCATTCGCATTCATGAAGCCAATGGCTGCCCGGTCTTCAACCCGCATGCGTTTTCGCTTGAAGAAGGCGGCATGAAGCGTGTGGATGCGCGGCAATTGGCCTTCAAGAAGGAAGCTGATCCGCTCGGTCTGCTCAATCCCGGCAAGATGCTCGCCTGGGATGATCCGGAATGGTCGCCCGATCGCCCGCGCACGCATTATATGTATGGCGACCCGGATGCGCCGGAAATTGAGGAAAAGCTGGATTAGGTCACCACCATGCGGGTGCTGCTGATCCATTGCCATCCGCGGGCCGAGAGTTTTTCGGCGGCGCTCCGCGACACAGCGCGACAAGCGCTGGAAGCCGGCCGGCATCAAGTGGAATGCCGTGATCTTTACGCGGAGGGCTTCTCGCCCGCACTGAACGATGCCGAGCATCGCGACTACCTGGACCCTTCCAACCATCCACCGGATGTCGCGGATCATGTCGCCGCGCTGCAACGGGCTGAGGCGTTGCTGCTGATCTATCCCACCTGGTGGTATGGGCTGCCCGCCATGCTCAAGGGCTGGTTTGATCGCATCTGGGCGCC
>CAMCZJ010000176.1 GCA_945886995.1 Asaia bogorensis | reverse complement strand
CTTGCGGCGCAGCACGGAAAGCACGAAAGCTGTACCATAAATGGGGCAGCGCAATTGCCGCCATAAATGCACCACCGCCCCGATATGGTCTTCATGCGCATGGGTGATGATCAGGCCAAGCAAAGCGCTGCGATGTTCCGCAAGCCAGGCCGCATCCGGCACCATGACATCGGCTTCCGGCTGATCCGGCCCGGCGAAGCCAAGCCCACAATCCACCGCCAGCAAGGCGCCATCACAGCGATAGACATTAAGGTTCATTCCGATCTCACCCGTCCCGCCGAGCGGGATAAAGGCAAGATCGCCAGTCATGACATTCATGGTGCTAATCAGAATCCGAACGTAAAGGATCGCGGAGCGCGCTTTGGTGGAAGACAGATAATGGATTACGCTCGGCCAGCAGGCGCAACCCTTCCAGGGTTATGTCGGGATCGGTTCTTTCAATGACAAGGGTGCCTTCGGCGAATAGCGGGGCAAGGCCGCCCGTGCCAATCACCTTCATGGGCCCGCCAAATTCCGCCTTGATGCGGGATACAATGCCTTCCACCAGGCCGACATAGCCCCAATAGATGCCCGATTGCATGGCGGGAACAGTGGCGCGCCCAATCACGGATTGCGGGCGGCCAATGCCGATGCGTGGCAGCCGGGCCGCCGCCTTATGCAGCGCTTCGATGGAAAGATTGATGCCGGGGGAAATGGCACCCCCCAGATAAGACCCATCGCCATCCACCACATCAAAAGTGGTGGCAGTGCCGAAATCAATGACGATCAGCGGCCCGCCATAACGGGTATGGGCGGCGAGTGCATTCAGCAGGCGGTCAGCGCCCACTTCCTCTGGCCGATCCACGCGAATGGCAAAACCCCAATCGAGCGGCGCGCGCGCAATCAGCGGCTCGCAATCCATCCATTCGCGGCAAAGCCGGCGCAAATTGTAAAGTGCCGCCGGCACCACTGTGCCGATCACGCAGCGCAGGACATCATTGGGTTTCAGGCCGGCAAACTGGAACAGCGTCAGCAGCCAGACTGCATATTCATCCGAAGTGCGGTCCGCGCGCGTGGCAATGCGCCAGCGCCCGCGCCATTCCTTACCGTCATGGACTGCGAAAACGACATTGGTATTGCCGGCATCAATGGCGAGTAGCATGGGTCAAAGGATCTCCCCGGCCAGAATAAGCTGCACTTCATTGCCTTTGGCAAGCTTAAGCCCGCCTTCGGGCGATAACCCGGCGAAGTTGCCTTCCATCAGCGCGCCATCGCGCTTTACTGATACCGGCGCGCCCATGGCGGGCGCGTGGCGCAACCAGGCATCGCGGATTGGGGCAAAGCCTTGGCGTAGGCGGGTTTCATGCCAATAAGCCACGTTTTGCAGCAACGCCGCAGCCAAGGCTTCTGGCGCAGGCGGTTTGGGCAGAAATTCCGCAAGGCAGGCGGTGGCACGATCCGGCAAGCTGGGTTTGCCAGTGATATTCACGCCAATCCCGATGCAGATCCAATCCAGCGCATGGCTTGGCGCCACACCGGTTTCAACAAGAATGCCTGCGGCCTTGGCGCCATCCAGCAGCAGATCGTTGGGCCATTTCAGCGTAGGTTGCGCGGCTTCCGGCAATAGCGGTTTGAGCGTCTTCGCCAAGGCCACCGCCGCCACAAAGGACCATTGCGGCGCTTCGCGCAGTCCCACGCCGGGGCGCAGCAGCACGGAGATATAGAGATTACCCGCGGGGCTATCCCACCCCCTGCCCTGCCTTCCCCTGCCCGCAATTTGGCGCAGCGCCTGAATGGCAAGGCCCTCAGCCGCGCCGGCTTCGGCGCGTTGCTTGAGCAGCGTTGAGGTACTTTCCAGCACCTCATGACATTCAAGGCGAAACTGCACGTGCGCTTCCTACCGAGCGCCCAGCATTACCCGAGCAGCGCGGAAACCGCTTCCTGCGCGGCGCGCACCAAGGGTGCCGGCATCAGGAAAAACAGCGTGGTGA
The DNA here is from genome assembly GCA_945886995.1 of Asaia bogorensis. Taxonomy (GTDB): domain Bacteria; phylum Pseudomonadota; class Alphaproteobacteria; order Acetobacterales; family Acetobacteraceae; genus Neoroseomonas; species Neoroseomonas bogorensis_A. The sequence continues at coordinate 4,308 of CAMCZJ010000176.1, read as the reverse complement.
AAATCCCTGAAATGCCCATCACCATCGTCAGCGTCTGCGGGCGCGCATCCAGTGGTGCCTGCGCATCATCGAAATACATCACCTTGACGACGCGCAGATAATAAAAGGCCGAAATCACAGAAGTGAGCACACCCACCACCGCCAAGGTCCAGAACCCGCCCTGCACCGCAGCCAGGAAGACATAAAGCTTCCCAAAGAACCCCGCGAGCGGCGGAATGCCGGCCATGGAGAACATGAAAATCGTCATCCACATCGCCATGGCGGGATCGGTCTTGCCAAGCCCAGCCAGGTCTTCAATGCGCGATACCGCCTTACCCTGCCGACGCATGGCGATCAGCACCGCAAAGGTGCCAAGGTTCATGGCAAGGTAGATCGCCATGTAAATGGTCAGCCCGTGCAGGCCCTCATCACTCGCGACCGCCAACCCCATCAGCGCATAGCCGATATGCCCGATCGAGGAATAGGCCATCAGCCGCTTGATATCGCGCTGGCCAATCGCCGCGAGAGAGCCAAGCACCATGGAAGCGAGTGAGACCAAAATGATCACCTGCTGCCATTGCGCGGCGAGTTCCGCGAATGGCCCGGCAAGTACGCGCACCAGCAAGGCAATCGCCGCCACTTTCGGGGCTGCGGCGAAGAACGCTGTCACGGGTGTGGGCGCGCCTTCATAGACATCGGGCGTCCACATATGGAAGGGCACGGCGGAAACCTTGAAGGCGAGGCCAGCCAGGATGAAGATCAGCCCAACCGTCAGCCCCTGGCTACGGCTGGCCGGATCAAGCAGCGCGAGCGCGATTCGCTCAAAACTGGTGGTGCCAGCAAAGCCATACACCAGCGACGCGCCATACAGGAACAAGCCCGACGCCAAGGCACCCAGCACGAAGTATTTCAAGCCAGCTTCGGCGGATTGCTCATTATCCCGATGAAAGGCCGCGACCACGTAAAGGCTGAGCGAGAGCAATTCCAAGCCGATATAGACGGTCATGAAATCATTGGCACTCAACATGATCAGCATGCCGAGTGTCGCGAATAGCAGCAGCACCGGATATTCGAAACGATCCAGCCCTTCGCGCGTATTGAAATCGAGCGCCATGAGCATGCCGATGGCTGCACCCAGCAACACTAGAAGCTTCATGAAGCGCGCGAAGCCATCGGAAATTACCTGGCCGGAAAAGGCAGTGCCATCCGGCACGGTCAGCACCAAGGCGGCGGTCACCACCAAAGCGCCGATGGAGGCCATGGTGCAGCCGAAGAACATATTCTGCCGCGGCAGCACACCAATCATCAGAATGGCAAGGCCAGCGCAGGCCAGCACAATTTCGGGCAGGGCGAGCATCCAGTTCATGATCTTACAACCCCGCGAGCCGTGCGGCGCCGAGCGCGGCGTGATGCCGTTCCACCAGCGCCGCGACGGAGGCTTCAAAGAAGGACAGGAAGCTTTGCGGATAAATGCCCATCCAGATCGTGAGCACGATCAGCGGCGCGAAAACCGCATATTCGCGCGGTGACAGATCAAGCAGGCCGCGCAAATCATCACGCGTGATGCGCCCGAAAACAACGCGACGATAAAGATAAAGCATATAAGCCGCGCCCAGGATCATGCCGAGCGCAGCACCAAAGGCGACCCAGGGGTTCACCTTCCAGGCGCCAAGGATCACCAGCAATTCGCCGGGGAAGCCGGCTAGGCCCGGCAGCGCGACAGAAGCCATGGTGAATAGCATAAACACCAGCGCATAGGCCGGCATGATTTTCGCCACACCGCCGTAACGCATAATTTCGCGCGAATGCACCCGATCATACAAAACGCCCACACAAAGGAACAGCGCGCTGGAAACCACACCATGCGACAACATGGTGAACAGCGCGCCCGACAAACCCTGCTGCGTGAAGGTGAAGATACCAAGCGTGACGATGCCCATATGCGCTACGGAGGAATAAGCGATCAGCTTCTTCATATCTTCCTGAGCGAGCGCCACCAGCGACGTATAGACAATGGCGACGATGGACAGCGCGAAAATCCAGGGCGCGAACTCCGCACTCGCCACCGGCAGCAAGGGCAGACTGAAGCGCAGAAACCCGTAGGCGCCCATCTTCAACAGCACGCCCGCCAGAATGACGGAGCCCGCCGTTGGCGCTTCCACATGCGCATCCGGCAGCCAGGTATGCACCGGCCACATCGGCACCTTCACGGCGAAGGATGCGAAGAAGGCCAGGAAGATCCAGGTTTGCAGCGATGGCGGAATGGTGAGGGTGAATAGCTCCACGATATCCGTGGTGCCGGCCTTGTACCACAGCAGCAGAATGGCCAGCAGCATCAGCACCGAACCGAGCAGTGTGTAGAGAAACAGCTTGAAAGCCGCATAGACACGCCGCTGCCCGCCCCATACGCCGATGATCAGAAACATCGGGATCAGCACGCCTTCGAAGAATATGTAAAACACCACGAAATCCAGCGCGCAGAACATGCCGACCATCATGGTCTCAAGGAACAGGAAGGCGATCATGTACTCGCGGACCCGGGTCTGCACCGCTTCCCAGGAAGACAGAATGCAGATGGGTGTCAGCAGCGTGGCCAGCAGCACGAACAGCACCGAAATGCCATCCACGCCCATATGGTAGCTCACGCCAAAATCTGAGAGCCAATCAAGCCTTTCGACGAATTGGAACTCCGCCTCATTCTTATCAAAACGGAACCACAGCACGAGCGAGAGCATGAAGGTGATCAGGCTGGTCCAAAGGGCGGTCCAGCGCGCGTTGCTTGCGACTGTTTGTTCATCGCCCCGCACGGCAAGGATGATTGCCACCCCCGCCAAGGGCAGGAAGGTCAGCAGGCTGAGCAAGGGGAAACCGACGCTATTCATCTTCAGCCCCCGAACAGCAGCAGTGAAACAAGCACAACAAGCCCCACAATCATGGTGAAGGCGTAACTCGCAACGCGCCCGGTTTGCAGAGCAACGGCCTGGCGCGCCACCCCGGCCACCGAAGCCGCAAGGCCATTGGGCACGCCATCAATGATCCGCACATCACCAATCCGCCAGAGGCCACGGGCCAAGGCGCGCGCGGGGCGCACAAAGATCGCGTCATACAGCTCATCAAAATACCATTTGTTGAGCAGGAAGCGATGCACCCCAGGGAACGCACGAGCCAGCGCGCCCGGCATGTTTGGTAGAAACATATACATCACATAGGCGAGCGCGATGCCGCCAAGCCCGACAATGGTAGGCGCCAACGGCACCCAACCAGGCACTTCATGCACGTGATGCATGATCTCATTACCCGGCGCATTCACGATCGCACCGTTCCAGAATTCTTCCCAGTGATGGCCGATAAAGGAAGGTGCAAAGACCGCGCCCGCAAATACGGCGCCCACCGCCAGCAGTAGCAGCGGCACCAGCATCACCAGCGGGCTTTCATGCACATGTTCCATGGTGTGATGATCTGCCCGCGGGGCACCATGGAAGGTCAGGATCAAGAGCCGCCAGGAATAGAAGGCGGTCAGGAAGGCCGCAAGCAAGCCGCAGAGAAACGCATACATCCCAACCCCGGAATGCGCCGCATATGCCGCTTCCAGCACGAAATCCTTGGAATAATAGCCGGCGAAATAGGGCACACCCGCGAGCGCCAAGGAGCCAATCCACATCACCGCATATGTCACCGGGATCTTTTTCCAGATGCCGCCCATTTTGCGAATATCCTGTTCTTCCGACATGGCATGGATGACCGAACCCGCCGACAGGAACAGCAGCGCCTTGAAGAAGGCATGGGTGAAAAGATGAAACACCGCGCCCTGATAGGCACCAACCCCGGCCGCGAAGAACATGTAGCCAAGCTGCGAACAGGTGGAATAGGCGATGATGCGCTTGATGTCGTTCTGCACACAGCCAATGGTCGCGGCAAATAGCGCGGTTGAAGCCCCCACCACCGTCACGATGGCAAGCGCTATCGGCGCATATTCAAACACCGGCGACATACGCGCCACCAGGAAGACGCCCGCCGTCACCATCGTTGCGGCATGGATCAGCGCGGAAACGGGCGTTGGCCCTTCCATCGCATCCGGCAGCCAGGTGTGCAGGCCGAGCTGCGCCGATTTCCCGCAGGCGCCGAGGAAGAGCAGAATGCAAATCACCTCATAAGCCGGCAGGCCGCCGAAGCGCGCATCCTTGTGCTGATCAATGGCGCCAAAAATCTCGCTGAATTCGATAGACCCGAAGACCCAGAAGGTCAGGCAAAGCCCAAGCATGAAGAACACATCGCCCACGCGATTGACGATGAAAGCCTTCATCGCCGCCGCACAGGCGCTTTCCTTTT
>CAMCZJ010000175.1 GCA_945886995.1 Asaia bogorensis | reverse complement strand
CTGATGCCCGCCAGAATCAATAAGGGGAGTTAAGGCTGACTTGATTGGCTCATCGGCTCGTCCTTAGCTGCAGGGCTGAACTGAATCGAAACGCACTTGTTTAACGCGCAACTCCTGCGCGTTTGGTATGTCTATCGAAAAACGGATCACCCCCTGCCGACAGGGACCTGTGGGCTGGGAAAAGCGAAACATGTATCCACGCAAGTCCCGTAAACTCGTACGAAACGGGCGCACACACTCAATAGTGGCGGGCACAGGAACAAATCTTGGGCAAATGGCATTGGTAAATTGCTGGAAACGCGTGAACTTCGCCATCGCATCTCCCTCGCCATCCAACCTACCTCCCCCGCCCCCCACACGATAGTTTTCCGGGTCTGCGAATTGTCCTGTGCGAGACAGCCTTTGGGTCATTCCGGCAGGAAGATAATGTTCCAATATTGCAATCGTACACTCACTGAAATTCATATAGTCAATTGATTCTCCGTCTGGAGCTTTAAAGCAGTGATTAATGTTTTCAGGGGTAGAACCCACGGCGGATACAGTCCATGTGCTCCAAGCCAAATCATGCATGTTGCGAAAAATAACGTTATCCTCTTCAGAAATAGTCGCGCAGGCTGGCAATATGAGCACTATCAGCACCACAAAACTACCGCGCAGGCCGCGTTTCACCCACCGACCAAAGCTATGCTGTGCGCTACCGAAAAAGTCATACTTCCCGCTGGGATACGCCGTTCGCCTTTGATTTCGGCTAGCCACCTCACGGCCAGAACCCAGCGCGCGCAAAGCGCCCTGCGGCGCTGCTTTCATCACGGGTGCTGCACCAGTCAGCATATCCCACTTCTCCCAGTCGGCGCTGTTTTCGGGCGGCAACCTCGGCCAAGCTGTCACGCCCAAGACCGCCACTCGAACGCTAACAGATCAACGGCGTAAAGCGCCAGTCGCTAGATCCCAAGCCTTTCCGCATACCGCCCCCGCCAATCCGCCCCGCTAATCCAGCGCTTGAGTGAAGCCGCATCCGCGGCCTCACCCCGCAGCGCCGCAATCGCGCGCCACATCAGCGCCAAATTGCAGGAAATCACCGGCGCGCCCTCAACTTCCGGCTGCGCCAGAATGGCGCCGAGGGAGGGCATGCCGGTACCCAGCAGAATAATCGCCTCTGCCCCCGCGCCCCGCATGGCCGCAAGCGCCGCGCTGGCATCGCCCTCAGCCAGGGCATAGATCGGGTGAAAGGCCGCGCCCGGCGTGGCGATAGAAACAACCCGCGCCACCTCAAACCCCCGCGCCACCCAATAGGCGGCTGAGGCTTCGGTCAGATCAGGTGGATAGGGCGAAACCAGGCCGATGCGTTTCGCGCCGAGCGCAGCGAAGGCCTCACACACCGCGCGGCCCGCAGTGATGAAGGGCGCGCGGGCGGAAAGCCGCGCCACGGCGGCATCTTCGGCTTCCGGCCCCATCAGATATGAAGACCCGGTGCAGGCAAAGGCGATGGCACCCAGCGGCGCATTGGCGAATTGCGCGCAGGTTTGATCCAGCCCTGCGACATAATCGCGCAGCCGATCATTCAGGCTGGGCCGCGTGCTAACCAGCCGCGCGGTCAGCATCGCCGTTGCTGGCGGCAGCAGCAGCGAAAACTCCGGCTCCACCGTGGTATTGGCCTGAGGCGTCAGCACCCCAAGCAGGCCCTTCCTCGCATAGGCAAGTGACATGGCATCCTCCCGCCACCATGAAGACATGGCGGCGCCTTTCGGTCTATGGAACGCGCGAATTTCCGGGGAACAGCACCATGAATACCACCAAGCGCCGCGCCATCCTCGCCGCCATCCTGGCCACCCCTGCGCTAGCAGCGGGCGCGCAAACCGCGCGGCCCATTCGCTTCATTGTCCCCTTCCCGCCTGGTGGCACGGCGGATTTGCTGGCGCGGCTGGTGGCGCGGGAGATGGAAAACCGCCTCGGCGCACCCGTGGTTGTTGAAAACCGCGCTGGCGCGGGCGGCGTGGTTGGCAGTGATTCGGTCGCCAAAAGCCCACCCGATGGCACAACCATCTTGCTGTCCAACATCGCCTCCCAAGGCATTGCGCCGGCCATCCTGCCTTCCATGCCCTATGATGTGATGCGCGATTTCACCCATATTGGTCTGCTCGCCGCGGTGCCGAGTGCGATTGCGGTTTCCGCCACCGGCCCCTGGCAGACCCTGCCCGCGCTGATCGCCGCCGCGCGCGACAAACCCGGCAGCATCCGCTTCGGGTCCAATGGCAATGGCACGTCGTCTCACGCCAAGCTGGAAATCCTGAAGCGGCTGGCGGGGGTGGACATCACCCATGTGCCCTATCGCGGCGCGGCGCCGGCAGCGACGGATGTGATTGCCGGCAATATTGATGGGCTGATCGCGGCCATCCCCGATGTTGGGCGCAATGAACGCCTGCGCTTGCTTGCCATGACCACGCCTGAACGCCTGCCGCGCTGGCCCGATGTGCCATCCGTCGCGGAACTTGGCCTGGGGCAATTGGTCGCGGCGAATTGGTTCGGCATCAGCGGCCCAGCCGGCATCCCGGCCCCGATCGCGGATCGGCTGAATGCCGCACTGGTGGAAAGCCTGGCGACGCCCGCGCTCAGTGAACGCCTGGTGGAATTGGGCGCTGCCCCGAACCGGCTGGACCGCCCTGGCTTCACCGCGCTGGTCGCCGCCGATATGGCACGCTGGGCGCAGATTGTGCGCGAAGCCGGAATCAAGGCGGATTAATCCGCTTGGCACGGTGATTGCCTAGCTTCGGGGCAGAAGCGGTACCATCGCGGGAATTCGGGTAATTTTGCCCGATTTTTAGGCGGTGAGTGCCGATTCAGCAGCAAGGAGCTTTTGCATGAACCGTCGTCGTCTTCTTGGCCTGACCGGAGGCGCCATTGCCGGCGCGCTGGCAAGCCCGGGCATCCTTTCCGCGCAAAGCGGAGCTTGGCCGACCCGCGGGTCCATCCGCCTGATCGCGCAATTCCCCCCGGGTGGCTTGGTGGATACCGTGAGCCGCCTGATGGCCCCTGCCCTTTCCCAGGCGCTTGGCCAGACCGTGGTGGTGGAAAACCGCGCTGGCGCCGGTGGCGTGATCGGCACGGATTTCGTCGCGAAGCAGCCGGCGGATGGCTATACGCTGCTGGTGTCTCACGCTTCGGTGCATGTCTTTTCGGCGGCGACGATGCCAACGCTGCCCTTCAACCCGATCACGGATTTCACCCATATCGGGCTTTTGGTGGAAGCGCCGAATGTGTTGCTGGTGAAGTCCGAGTCACGCTTCAAGACGCTGGCGGATTATCTGGGCGCGGCGAAGACGCAGCCGGTCCGCTTCGGGTCTTCGGGCATTGGTTCGGCGCCGCATTTGCTGGGGGCGATGCTGTCCGGCGAAGCCAAGGTGACCAATCTGGATCACGTGCCCTATCGTGGCAGCGCGCCCGCCATGCAGGATCTGATGGCCAATCAGATTGAAAGCCTGATTGATCCCATCACCACCAATGTGCAGCTCATGAAAGATGGCGTTTTGCGTGCGCTGGCCGTTTCATCGCCGCAGCGCCTGCCCGCCTTCCCGAATGTGCCGACCTTCGCTGAGCTTGGCTTCCCGAAGCTGACTTCCGCGCAATGGCTTGGGCTTTCCGCACCGAAGGGCTTGCCTCAGCCAATCACGGAACGGCTTGCCGGCTTGGTCAACCCCATCCTGGCGCGGCCGGAATTGATGGCGCGGTTTGAAGATTTGCAGACCCTGCCGCGCCGGCCTTCGCCACTGAATGGCGATTTTGTGAAGCTCATGCAGGAGCAAATCACGGAATGGACCGCGGTTGCCAAGCAATTCGATATTGTTGTGACGTGATGTGAAGCACCCCGCCCGCGCAACATCGCGGGCGGGGTGCCCCATCACTTCATGCCCGCCTGGGTCTTGCACCAACGCGCCACTTCCTCATGCGTGGCGAACCACACATCGCCAAAACCCTTCATGTGTTGCACCAGCCGATCAAGCAGCGCGATGCGGCTGCGGTGCCCAATCACATGCGGGTGCATGGTCAGCAGGAACAAGCCACCTTCGCGATAGGCACCTTCGAATTCGGCGATGAAAACCTCCTCCACGCTTGAAGGCGGCGTATAGGGGCGGAGCGCCGAGAAGCGCAGCATATTGAAGTAAACCGCATCATCGCGGATCCATTCCGGCGGCAATTCGACAATGCCGGTGGGCGTTCCCTGGTCGAGCAATTCATAGGCATCATCATCCGCCATTAGCGATGAATCATAAATCAAACCCAATTCGCGAATGATCGAAAGTGTGTCCACCGAAAAATCCCAGGATGCCGTGCGGATACCAACCGGCCGCCGGCCCGTCAGTTTTTCCAGCGTATCAGCGGCGCGGAAGGTGAGGTCACGTTCCACACCTGGCGGCAATTGCGTATTGGCTTCATGGATCCAGGAATGGATGCCGATCTCATGGCCTTCATCCGCGACACCGCGCACCTCATCAGGGTGCAGCAGCGCTGAGACAGCGGGGTAGAAAAAGCTTGCCTTGATATCGTGGCGCGCAAGCAAGGCGCGGATGCGCGGCACGCCCTGACGCGCACCATATTGCCCCTGGCTGATGCGCATGGGGCTTTCATCGGCATCGCGCAGCGGAATGGTTTCGTGATCCGCATCGAAGGAAAGCGTAACGCAGCAGCGCGCCCCATTGGGCCAGGAAGCGGGTGCCAAGGAACGCCCGGCGCGGGCGCGCCCGACAATCTCTCGCCACTGCGCTTCGGGCCATTCCCAAGGCTTGGCGGCTTTGTCGTTCATGGGGGTTCTCCTGCCTGCAATCAAACGGCATGCTGCACCCTTAGCCAGCATACCGGAACCCCCATGAACGATACCGATCCCGCCCTGATGTCCGCCGAAACCCTCCTTGGGCTTTACGCGCGCCGGCGCCTTTCGCCGGTGGAGGCGTTGAAGGCGGTGATGGAACGCGTGGCGCGCTATAACCCATGGGTGAACGCCTTCGCCGCCATGAACCCGCGCGCCTTGCAAGCGGCGGGAGAATCTGAAGCGCGCTGGCAGGTGGGCAGGCCAATGGGGATGCTGGATGGTGTGCCCGCCACGGTGAAGGATTTGCTGAACCTGACAGGCTTCCCCACCAGGCGCGGCAGCCGCAGTACGGATGCAACGCCAGCGACTGAAGACGCCCCCGCCGTGCTGGGGCTGAAGCAGGCGGGCGCGGTGATCATCGGTAAGACCACCACCACGGAATTCGGCTGGAAATCGCCCGGCGATTGCCCGCTGCATGGCATTACGCGCAATCCCTGGAACCCCAAGCGCACGCCGGGTGGGTCATCCTCTGGCGCCGGGGCGGCGGGGGCGGCTTGTTTCGGGCCGCTCCATATAGGGACCGATGCCGGCGGTTCCATTCGTATCCCGGCAGCGTTTTGCGGGCTGGTTGGCATGAAGCCTTCCTTTGGGCGCATTCCGCAGTGGCCGCTGGGTGCCTTTGGTCATGTCGCGGTGGCGGGCCCAATGACGCGCACGGTGCGCGACGCCGCGCTGATGTTCGGCGCCATGGCGCGGCACGATCTGCGCGATCCTTATGCGCTGCCGGATGATCCACGCGATTGGCTCGGCGGTATTGAAGATGGCGTGGCTGGGCTGCGTGTGGCGGTGGTGCGGCGCATGGGCTTCGCGCCGCCCTTGGATGCGGAGGGCGAGGATGTGCTGGCCGCCGCCGCGCGGCTTTTGGAAGACCAGGGCGCAATTGTTGAGGAAGCCGATCCTGACCTGCCCGACACGCGCGCGATTTTTGGCCGCGTCTGGGGTGTGGCGCTGTCGCGCATCCTCGCCACCACGCCGGAAGACAAGCACGAATTGCTTGATGCCGGCATTGCCGAGGTGGCGGCGCGTGAGGGCGAAATGCTCGCCGTGGATTATCTGGCCGCCGAGGCGATGCGCCTGGAAGCAGCCCATGCCATGGCGCGGTTCCATCAGCGCTATGATTTGGTGCTGACTGCCTGCACGCCGACCGCTGCCTTCGCCGCCGATCAGCCAACCATCCACCCGGCGGAGGCGCTGTGGCGCGATTGGGCACCCTGGACCTTCGCCTTCAACCTGACACGACAACCGGCGATTTCCGTGCCCGTGGCCTTGGATGCGGAGGGCATGCCACGCGCTGTGCAAATTGTGGCAGCACTCTACCGCGATGATCTGGCGCTGCGCGGGGCGCGGGCCTTGGAGCGCGCGGCCAGCCTGCCCCTGGCCAATCCCACGGAACGCGCTACCTGACGCAGCGAAAGCCAAAAGGATGAACTGCTGCGTTTAGTCACTTTCTCGGATGCCGCCGGTGTGCGGATTGGC
>CAMCZJ010000174.1 GCA_945886995.1 Asaia bogorensis | reverse complement strand
CAGATCGTGCCTGCCGTCAGCAAAAAGCCAAGCGCGGTCTGCACCGTCAGCATGGTGCCGACGTAATCGGGGGGCGAAAGGCTCACGATACAGGCGGAAAACTGCGCGGAATCGGCCACCACGGTAAGGCCCCAGAGGAAGGCAATCACCAGCGCCAATAGCGGCCAGGCGCTGGCCGGGCCAATCAGCAGCGCGCAAGTACCCGAAGCCAGCATGCAGGCGCCGGCCACCTTGGCCCGATTCCAGCGATCGGCAGCAAGCCCCGCCAGGATGCAGCCCAAGGCCCCGGCGGCGACCACCGCGAAAACCCAGGGCCCAATCGCTGGGCTTTCCAGCACTGCTGACAGGAAAACGCCAATCCAGGCCCACATGGCATAGAGTTCCCACATATGGCCAAGATAACCCAGATTGGCCAAGCGAAGCCCCTTATTGCGCCAGGCTTCCAGCATCTGCGCCGGGCGAAAGGGTGGCCGGGCGCCCAGCAAAGGCCCTGGCTGAAACCGCAGGATCAGCAGCCCCCCAAGCGCCGCCAGCACCCCCGCCCCGGCATAGGCCGCCCGCCAATCCAAGGCGCCGACCAGGGCAGGCAGCGCATGGGGCAGCGCGGAACCAAGCGTCACCGCGCCAACCACCAGCCCGATCAGCAAGCCAAGATCCCCCTTGGCCCAGGAAGCGGCGAGCTTCATGCCAACCGGATAAACCCCCGCCATGGCTGCACCAGCGATGAAGCGGAGCAGCAGCGCCATATCGCCCGCCGGCGCAACCATTGTTTGCGAGAGTGTCGCCGCCGCAGCCACACTAGCGCAGCCCAAGAATAGCCAGCGCGCTGAGCACCGATCGGCGAGCGAGAAAACCGCACTCACCAACGTGCCAAAGACAAAGCCCAATTGCACCCAGGCGGTCAGCCAGGCGGCGCGGCTAGGCGCGATCAGCCCCTCCGCCAGCAGCGCGGGCACAGCAGCGGTGCCGGCGAACCAGACGGAAAGCGTCAGCACAATCGCCCCCACCAACAGCGCCATATTGCGGCGCTTGCTGGTGGGCGGGGTGCTCATGCGCGCAGTACGGCCCCGGTCGCTTTACTGACCGCGGCCACAATCTTCTCCGCCACAGCTTCAATTTGCGAGTCTGTCAGCGTTGCCTCGCGCGGCTGGATGGTCACTTGCAAAGCAAGGCTGACTTTGCCTTCCGGCAGCTTATCCCCCGCATAACGGTCAAACAGCGCGACATCGGTGATCAGTGTGCGTTCCGCCCCACGCGCGGCGCGGAGCAGCGCATCAGCGGCCACACCCTCATCCACCAGAAAGGCGAAATCGCGCTGCAATGGCTGGAAGGAAGGCAGATCGGGCGCACCCTTTTTGCGGCGCTTGGGTTCCGGGATGGCATCCAGAAACACCTCAAACGCCACCGCCGGGCCAGGCAGGTCGAGGGCTGCCAGAACGCGCGGATGGATTTCGCCGAAGCTCGCCAATACCGTCTTGGGGCCTTGGCGCACCAGCCCAGACCGGCCCGGATGATAAAAGCCTGGCGCATCGGCGGTGACGGAAAGCGCGGCCGCCGGCACGCCAAGCGCGGCCAGCACGGCCATGGCATCGCCCTTGGCATCCAAGGCATCAACACCGCGCGCGGCTTCTGCCCAATGGCGCGGCGTGGCGCCATGGCGCACCCCGGCAGCGACCGCCATTTGGCCTGCTGGGGTTACATCACGATAGGCAGCGCCGATTTCACAGAGCGCGACATCAGCAAAACCGCGCGCTGCATTGCGCGCTGCCGCCAACAGCAGGGACGCCACCGGCGTTGGGCGCATCTGATCCAAATCTTCCGCGATGGGGTTTTCCAGCCGCAGCGCTACCGGCGTTTCACTAAACAGCGCTGCGGTTTTGGATTCCATAAAGGCGAAGGTCACCGCTTCCTGCATGCCGCGCGCCGCCAACACGCGCCGCGCCAGCGATGCCCGCGCCTGCTTCGCCGTAAAGGCGGGCGGCGGGATAATGCCGCTGACCGGCAGCGACACCGGCGTGATGGTATTCAACCCGCGAATACGCAGCACTTCTTCAAGCAAATCGCATTCCGGTTCTACTTCGGCGCAGCCTTCGGCAGCGGCCTTGGCGCGTTCCGGCGACAATTCAGCCGCCTGAGCCAAGGCGCCCTTGCCCGCCACATCATTGCGCCAGCTTGGCACATTGACCGTCACGCGCGCTGCATCCCGCGCCGCCACGGTGAAGCCCAGGCTTTGCAGGATTTCCACGGCACGGACTGGCGCTACATCATCGCCGCCATAGCTTGCCAGGCGTTCAAAGCGTAGGCTGGCTTGGCGCTGCCAGGCGGGTTCCGGCCCGGCGCCCGCCACTTCGCTCGCCTCGCCGCCGCACATCTCCATCATCGCTTGTGTCGCAAGGTCAAGCGCCAGCCTCGGCAATGCCTGATCCACACCGCGTTCAAAGCGGGCGCGTGCATCGGTGCGCACATCATGGCGCCGGCCCGACAGCGCGATGCGCACGGGGTCGAAAATCGCGCATTCGATGAAGCATTCGGTGGTGGCTTCATCGCAACCCGTCGCTTCGCCACCGATGATACCGCCAAGCGCTTCCGGCCCGGCCTCATCGGCGATGATGCCATCTTCCGGCGTCAGCGCGTAAGTCTTACCATTCAGCGCCAGCAGGCTTTCACCTTCGCGCGCCATACGCATGGTCAGCGTTGTGCCATGCACCTTCGCCACATCAAACACATGCAAGGGCCGGCCAAGGCCGAAGGTGAAAAGATTGGTCACATCCACCAGCGCATTGATCGGGCGTTGGCCAATCGCCACCAACCAATCCTGCAACCATTTCGGCGAAGGCCCGTTCTTCACGCCGCGAATGGCGCGGCCCAGCACGTAATCACAGGCGCGCGGATCAGCGATTTCCCAGACCAGCGGTGAAGCATAGGCAGGCTTGATCGCAGGCGTGGGCAGCGGCTTCAACCGCCCAAGCCCGGCGGCGGCCAAATCCCGCGCCACGCCATGGACGGAAAGCGCATCGCCACGATTGGGGGTCACGCTGATTTCAATAATCGGGTCATCTAGCCCCGCCCAACGCACATAGGCTTCACCGAGCGGCGCTTCCGCGGGCAGATCAACAATGCCGGTGTGATCGTCACCCAGGCCCATTTCGCGCGCGGAGAGCATCATCGCTTCTGATTTCACGCCGCGAATTTCGCCAGCCTTCAACGTAATGCCGGTGCCGGGAATAAAGGCGCCAGGCAAAGCCGCCACACCCTTCATGCCCGCGCGCGCATTGGGCGCACCGCAGACAACGGAAAGCAGCTTGCCATCGCCCGTATCAACCTTCAGCGCGCGCAGCCGATCCGCATTGGGGTGCTGTTCGGCTTCCACCACATGGGCAATGCGAAAATTCGCGAGCGCAGCACCGCGATCTTCCACACCTTCAACCTCAAGCCCGATGGTATTCAGCGCGGTCAGAATTTCTTCCAGCGTGGCTTGGGTATCAAGATGCGCCTTCAGCCAGGAAAAGGTGAATTTCATCGCCTTACACTCCTTCCACCAAAGAAGCTGGTGAAAGCGGATCGGCACCGTAATGGCGCAGCCAGCGGATATCGGCTTCATAGAAGGGGCGCAGATCAGGAATACCGTGCTTCAGCATGGTGATGCGTTCAATCCCCATGCCGAAGGCAAAGCCCTGCCATTCGCGCGGGTCAATGCCGCAATTCGCCAGCACCTTTGCGTGCACCATGCCAGAACCCAAAATCTCCAGCCAATCGCCACCCTTGCCCAATTCGCCGGTCTTACGGCTCCAGCCGATATCCACTTCCATGGAAGGTTCCGTGAAGGGGAAATAGGAAGCGCGGAAACGCACCGGCAAATCGGCAATGCCGAAAAAGGCGCGCAGAAAATCAATCAGGCAGCCCTTCAAATGACCAAGATGGATGTTCCGATCAATCACCAAGCCTTCCACCTGATGAAACATTGGCGAATGCGTCGCATCATGATCTGCGCGATAGGTGCGGCCAGGTACAATCACGCGAATGGGCGGCGCTTCGGTCAGCATGGTGCGAATTTGCACGGGCGACGTATGCGTGCGCAGCACAGGCCTGCGCCCATCAACCGCGGGCACATAAAACGTATCATGATCCTGCCGCGCTGGGTGGTGGTCTGGGATATTGAGCGCGCCGAAATTATGCCAATCGCTTTCGATATCGGGGCCTTCGGCCACCTTGAAGCCCATGGCGCCGAACAGTGTGGTCAGTTCTTCCATGGTGCGGGCGATTGGATGAATGCCGCCTTCCGCTGCCGTGCCCGGCGCGAAGGGGCGCGGCGGCAGGGATACATCCATGCGTTCGGCTGCCAAGCGCGCATCCAATGCGCGGGCTTCCACCACGGCGCGCTGCGCTTCCAAGGCAGCTTCAATTGCGGACTTCACCTGGTTCAGCGCCGCACCGCGTTCTTTGCGCGCTTCCGGTGCTACGGCACCAAGCCCCTTCAGCAGCGCGGTCAGGCTGCCGGATTTGCCCAAAACGGCCACACGCACCGCATCCAGCGCGCGCGGATCAGCGGCGGCGGCAATCGCGGCTTCGGTTTCGGCCCTAAGGGCAGCAAGATCATCGGTCATGAAGGCAGGTCCACATGAACAAAGGGCCGCATCCCAGGTGCAACCAGGAAGCGGCCCTTGCGTGATGCTGGGTCTCCGCCCCGGTGATCCGGGGCGGCGGTAATCAGGCGGCGCCCGCCGCCTTCGCCTTTTCCACCAGCGCCGCGAAGGCCGCCGGTTCGTCAAAGGCAAGTGCCGCCATAACCTTGCGGTCCATCTCAATCCCCGCCGCCTTGATGCCGGCGATAAAGCGGGAATAGGTCAGGCCATGTTCACGGACGGCAGCGTTGATGCGCTGGATCCAAAGGCCGCGGAAATCGCGCTTCTTGTTGCGACGGTCGCGATAGGCATATTGCAGCGCCTTTTCCACCCGCTCCAAAGCGGGGCGGTAGGCGGTGCCGGACCGGCCGACATAGCCTTCAGAAAGCTTGAGAATCTTCTTGTGGCGGGCGTGCTTCGTAACGCCGCGTTTTACACGAGCCATTTTGCGTCCCTCCCTTTACCGGTCCAGCCCATAGGGCATCCACTGCTTCACGGTATCACCATCCTGCTTATCCAGCACGAAGGTACCGCGGTTCTGGCGCTTCATCTTGGACCGCTTGGCGGACAGCATATGGCGCTTGAAGCCACCGCCTGCCTTGACCTTACCGGTCGCGGTCAGACGGAAGCGCTTTTTCACGCTAGATTTCGTCTTCATCTTGGACATTTGGCCCTCCTGTGGGGTCAGCCCTTCCGCCTTGCACCCGTTGCCGAGGCCGCACCATGCGGTGGGAAGGGGGTTCCGGCCGGGCATGTCCATGGGGCCACGGCGCGGGAGGCGGGGCTATAGCGCCGCAAAGTTTTCCACACAAGACCCGCCCCAGAGAAACGGAGATTTCACCTTTATGGGTGTTTAATGTCCCCGTGATCACCCGGCGGTTTGGCCGCCCTTTGGATTCAGGACGAAGTCTCATGTCGCATTCGCAAGCGGATACAGTGCCGGACCCGGAAGTGCTCAGGGCCGCTATGGAGCCCCTTTTTGGCGATTTGCGCGCCTTTATGGACCGCCGCATCTCCGAAGTCAGCGCCGAGGTATCCGCCAGCGTGCAGCTTCTGGGCATGAGCGAGGAGAACCTGGCCAGCCAGATATCCTCCGTTCATGAAAGAATCGCCGGCATGATTTCCGCGCCTCAGCCGGGCAACCGCACCTCCGGCCAGGAGCTTGAGGCGGTGGTCCAGGCGACGGAAGCAGCCGCCAATACCATTCTGGAAGCCGCCGAGGCCATTCAGGAATGGCTTGAAAAGGGCTCGGGCAGCCCGGATGCCCTGCCGGCCATCACCGAAAGGGTGAATGCCATTTTTGAGGCATGCTCCTTCCAGGATCTGACCGGCCAGCGCATCCGCCGCGCCATTCGGGATTTGCAGCAGGTGGAATCGATCCTGGAGGACATCCTGCCCGAAAACGCCCAACCCGGCCCCAACGCGTCCCGCCCCAAGGTGGAACTGAAGGGCGTGGTGCAAACCGTGGCAGACCCGAAGAAGGCCGGTCCCGATCTGGAACAGGATGAGATCGACCGGCTGCTGAACGGGTAAATCTTCCAGGCACCCGTTAAGCGGGTTCCGGTTCGCGCCCGGGCGGCCTATATCACGGCCCATGCTTTCTTTCCGCAAGATGCATGGGCTCGGCAATGATTTCGTGGTGCTGGATGGCCGCGCCGCACCGCTTGGGCTCACGCGTGCCGAAATGGTGGCGCTGGCGGATCGCCGGCGTGGCATTGGCTGCGACCAATTGATCATCATGGAGCCGCCGGCGGCGGGCGCCGATGTCTTCATGCGCATCCATAATCC
>CAMCZJ010000173.1 GCA_945886995.1 Asaia bogorensis | reverse complement strand
TCCTTCAAGGGAATCGAATACTTCCTCGGCACGCTTGAAGATTTCCTCGGCCTGCTGGCGCTTCGCGGGGTCGGTCTGCCGGTCTGGATGGTAGCGTCGGCGAAAGGCCCGGCGCGCTTCAACAATCAGCCAAATCGGCGCATTGGGGGTTAAATAAACCCGCGCATGCTGGCTGGTATCCGCCGGGGTTTCCCGGAAATGCTTGAGTTCCGCCTCCGCATCCTGAAGCCGCTTGCGCAGTACGGCAATTTCTTCAGCCGCTATCGCCAGATACCGCCGCATTTCCTCGGGCGGGGCACCTTTTCCGGGCAGCTTTGTCAGTATTGAGGAAAGATAGTTTTCAATGCGCCGGGCAATCAGCTTGGCCCGGGCGCCAGGGCGGCGTTCGGTTTCGATCAGCAATTGGGAAAGCAGCACGCGATCAGTCTTATGCTGCCCCGCATGTTCCGCGAGCTGATCCAAGGGCCATTCCCTGAAGGGCCTGTCATTGGCCATGCCTGCTGAAAATCCTCTCCCCGCGACTCTCGGACCCTGATCATTCCGCCGATTGCAAGATTTCCAATGCCGCAGCATCCGAACAGGGGCAAGCCCCGCTTCGCAGAAGTGCCGCAATGGGCGAGAATAGGCGCGAAAACGCCCAGGAGATGACGCCATGACCCCCACGCTCCGCCGCCGTGCCCTTTTGCTGGCTGCCACTGCGCCACTTGCCGCCCCTGCCCTGGCGCAGGCGCCCTGGCCCGTCCGCCCGGTGCGAATCGTCGTGCCCTTCCCGCCCGGCGGGTCCAATGATGTGGTCGCCCGCCCCTTGGCCGAGCGTTTGCAAGCCCGCCTGGGCCAGCCCGTGGTGATCGAGAATCGGGCCGGGGCCGGTGGTGCCATTGGCGCGACTGCGGTCGCGCAATCGGCCCCCGATGGCTATACGCTCATGGTCTCCTCCTCCTCCTTCGCGACAACTTCCATCACCCAGCGCGTGCCCTGGGGGGTATTGGAGAATTTCACCCCAGTCGCCTTGCTTGCGCGCTCACCCTTCATTGTCTTGGTGCATCCGGATTTCCCGGCGCGCAGCGTCGCCGATTTGGTACGCATGGCGCGCGAAAGGCCGGGCGCAATTGATTACGGGTCTTCCGGGCCGGGTGGCATCAATCATTTCGTGACCGAGTATTTCTGTCTGCGTGCCGGCATTCAGATGAACCACGTGCCCTATCGCGGCATGCCGCCCGCCGTGACGGATTTGGTGGCCGGCCATATCCCCGTGCTGATCACCACCATGCCAAGCGCTGCAGGTGTGGTGCGCGAAGGGCGCGTCAGGCTTTTGGCCTATACCGCGCCAGGCGCGCCGGAAGGCTCACCCCCTGGTCCCACGGTGAAGGAAAGCGGCATTGATTATGAAAGCGACATTTGGTGGGGGCTTTTCGCGCCACGCGGCCTGCCGCCGGAAATCCTCACGCGATTGAACGCAGAAGCCAACGCCGCCCTGGCGGATCCCGAAATGGCGAAGCTGTTGCAAAGCGAAGGTGCCCGCCCATCACCCACCACACCGCAAGCCTTTACCGAGCTTCTGCGCGTTGAACTCGCCCGCTGGCGCGAAGTAGCGACGGCGGCGAATATCAAGCTGGATTGATCCTATGGCCGAAATGCGCCGCAAGAATTTCGACCCCGCCGCGAAAGGCGCCATGGATGGCGTGCGCGTGGTGGACCTCTCGCGCCTGGTTGCTGGCAATATCCTGACCAAGGTTTTCGCCGATCACGGCGCGGAAGTGATCAAGGTTGAACCGCCCGAAGGCGATACCTTGCGCGCCTGGCGTGTGGGCGGCGTGGAGACAAGCTGGAAGACCATTTGCCGTAACAAGAAAAGCATCTGCCTTGATTTGAAAAACGCGGAAGGCATCGCCGCCGTGCGTGCCCTTGCCAGTAATGCAGCGATGCTGGTGGAAAGCTTCCGCCCTGGTGTGCTGGAAGCCATGGGGCTTGATCCCGCAAGCCTGCTTGCTGCCAATCCGCGCCTTGTCATCGCGCGGGTTTCCGGCTGGGGGCAGGATGGGCCTTATCGGCACAAGCCAGGTTTTGGTACTTTGGTGGAAGGCTATTCCGGCTTCGCCGCCATCAATGGTTTTGAAGACCGCGAACCCGTACTGCCGCCCATGTTCATGGGTGATGCCTATGCCGGGCTTTACGGTTCGGCTGCTGCCATGATTGCGCTGCGCCATGCGGAAGCGACCGGCCAGGGGCAGGTGATTGATGTTTCGCTATTCGAACCCCTTTTCAGCGTGCTGGAACCGCAAGTGGCCAATTGGCGCCTGACGCGCCAACGCAAACCCCGCACCGGCAGCCGCAGCACCAACACATCGCCGCGCAACGCCTATCGCACCAAGGATGGCGGCTGGGTTTGCCTTTCCGCTTCCACCCAAGGCATGACGGAGAAACTGCTACGGTCCATCGGGCAGGAAGCGCTGATTACTGACCCGCGCTTTGCCAATAACCCAGCCCGCGTGAAAAACTGGCAGGAGTTGGATGCCATCATCGGCGGCTTCATCGGGGCGCGCGACATGGCCGAAAACCTTGCGCATTTCGACAAGGCCGGTGTGACCATCGGGCCCATCATGGATACCGAAATGCTGGATAGCGATGCTTACGCCATTGAACGCGAAGCGCTGATTGAAGTGCCGGATGCCGATATGCCGGGCGGCTGGCTACCCATGCATGGCATGGTGCCGCGACTTTCCGCGACACCGGGCATCCTGGCCCGCCCTGCCCCCAAACTGGGCGAGCATAATGCGGAAGTTCTGGGGGCAGCGCTTGGCGCCGCGCGCTATGATGCGTTGTGTGCGGCTGGGGTGATTAGAGGGTAGCGCCCCCTACTGCGTCGTGCCCCCCGAAACCCCTGCCGGTGCCGCCGTGCGCCCGCCATCCACGGTATATTCCCCACCTGTCATATTGCTGGCGAGATCGGACAGCAGGAAGAGCACCAGATTGGCCACTTCCTCTGCCGTGCCATAACGCCTGAGCGGTATCCCCGCCGCATAGCGTTCCTCAACGCCCTTCGGGTTATTGGGCGACACTTGGCGGGAGACTTCCTCGATCATCCGGGTCGCAATCGGGCCGGGGCAGACGGCATTGACGCGAATGCCATGCGGCCCGACTTCTCCCGCGACACTTTTGGTGAGCCCATTCACCGCATGTTTGGAAGCGGAATAGGCTGCCATGCCGGGTGAGCCCACCAGCCCCGCGATGGAGGCCGTATTCACCACAGTGCCGCGCCCGGCAGCGATCATCACAGGTAGCACATGGCGAAGACCCAGAAACACGCCCTTCACATTCACGGCCATGATCTGGTCAAACACGGCTTCCTCATATTCCGCGAGCCGCGCAACCCGGCCTTCAATGCCGGCATTATTGTGGAAGCAATCAATCGCGCCGAAGCGATCCTGCGCTGCCTTCACATAAGCCGCGACATCGGCGGATTTCGTGACATCAGCGGCGCGAAACAAGGCCGATGCACCCAGGGATGCGGCCAGGGCTTCTCCAGCGGCAGCGTCGCGGTCCACAATCACGATTTTGCCGCCGCGCGCGACAAAACCGCGCGCCACTGCCGCGCCAATGCCATTGGCGCCGCCTGTCACAATGCCAACCTTGCCTGAAAAATCCATGATGCGTTCCTCCTGCCCGGGTGGTCACTGCCACCCGCTTCGCATCATGCTTGCGCCGCTTGCCCGGAAAGACAAGCGGCGCCCGGAAGCTACCCCGCCGCCTTGGCTTCCCGCCGCCGCGCCGTCAGCACAAATTCAGTATAGCCATTGGGCTGCGCGCGGCCCTTCAGCACCAGATCACACGCCCCCTTGAAGGCCGGCCCGTCAAAGGCGGGCGCCATGGGGCGATAGGCCGCATCCCCGGCATTCTGGCGGTCCACCACGGCGGCCATGCGCTTCATGGTTTCCATGACCTGCGCTTCGCTCACCACACCATGGCGGAGCCAATTGGCGATGTGCTGGCTGCTGATG
The DNA here is from genome assembly GCA_945886995.1 of Asaia bogorensis. GTDB lineage: Bacteria > Pseudomonadota > Alphaproteobacteria > Acetobacterales > Acetobacteraceae > Neoroseomonas > Neoroseomonas bogorensis_A. The sequence continues at coordinate 2,430 of CAMCZJ010000173.1, read as the reverse complement.
CGAAGCGTCGCACGGTCTTCCATCAACCCGACATCATTGATGTCCGGCACCTTGGAACAGCCAACGCCCTGATCCACCCAACGCACCACATAGCCCAGAATGCCCTGCGCGTTATTGTCGAGCTCCGCCTGCACATCGGCCGGAGACCAATTGGTATCGCGCGCCAGCGGCACGGTCAGAATATCATCCAACTTCGCACGCGGGCCGCCCTTGGTGATTTCATCCTGCCGATTGGCAACGCTCACCTGATGGTAATGCAGCGCATGCAAGGTGGCAGCCGTGGGGGACGGCACCCAGGCAGTGGAGGCGCCGGCCTTGGGATGGCCCACCTTTTGGTCGAGCATCGCCGCCATGGCATCCGGCATGGCCCACATGCCCTTGCCGATCTGCGCACGCCCACGCAGCCCGCAGGCTAGGCCCGTATCCACATTCCAATCCTCATAGGCCTTGATCCAGGCCGCACCCTTCATGTCATTCTTGCGAATGACGGCGCCCGCTTCCATGGCAGTGTGGATTTCATCGCCGGTGCGATCCAGGAAACCCGTATTGATGAAGACCACGCGATCCTTGGCCGCCGCGATGCAGGCTTTCAAGTTCACCGTGGTGCGGCGTTCCTCATCCATAATGCCCATCTTCAGCGTGGCGCGCTTCAAGCCCAGCGCATCTTCCACGCGGGCGAAAAGCGTATCCGCCCAGGCCACCTCTTCCGGCCCATGCATCTTGGGCTTCACGATGTAAACGCTGCCGGCGCGCGAATTCAGCCGCTTGCCACGAATATCATGAATGGCAATAACTGACGTGCAGAAGGCATCCAGAATGGTTTCCGGCACTTCCGCACCATCCAGCTTCACCGCATCAATCATCATGTGATGGCCAACATTGCGCACCAACATGACCGAACGCCCATGGAGCGTGATGGCACCGCCGGCTGGGCGCTGGAATACGCGGTCTGGGTTCAGGCGGCGCACCATGGTCTTGCCGCCTTTCTCGAAGCTCGCTTCCAGATCGCCGCGCATCAAGCCGAGCCAATTGCGATAGACAGCAACCTTGTCTTCCGCATCCACGGCAGCGACGGAATCCTCGCAATCCTGAATGGTGGTCAACGCGCTTTCCAAGGCAACATCAGCAATGCCCGCCGGATCGGTCTTGCCGATCGGATGCGCAGGGTCCAGCCGCACTTCAAGATGCAGGCCGTTATTGACGAATAGCAGCGAAGACACCGCATGCGCTTCGCCGAGGAAGCCCACGCATTGGCCAGGCCGCGCAAGGCCGGTTTTGCTGCCATCCTTCAACGTCACTTCCAAAGCGCCGCCTTCAATGCGGTAGCCCGTGGCATCGGCATGCGACCCCTTGGCGAGCGGCACGGCGCTATCCAGCACGCCACGCGCATAGGCAATCACCTTGGCGCCGCGTTCCGGGTCATAGCCCTTGCCGGAAGCCGTGCCGGGGATGGCATCCGTGCCGTAAAGCGCATCATACAGGCTGCCCCAACGCGCATTGGCAGCGTTCAACGCGTAACGCGCATTGGAAACCGGCACCACAAGCTGCGGCCCGGCCATAGAGGCAATCTCCGCATCCACATCCGTGGTGCCGACCGTCACACTTGCGGGTTCCGGCAGCAGATAGCCGATTTCCTTCAGGAAGGCGGTATAGGCCGCCTGATCAATCGGCTTGGCGGGGTTGGCCTGGTGCCAAGCATCAATCTTTTCTTGCAGCGCATCGCGCTTCGCGAGCAGCGCGGCATTGGTCGGCACCATCTCTCGCAGCGTGCTTTCCATCGCTGCCCAGAAGCGGGCTGGCTCCACGCCTGTCCCGGGCAGGGCTTCGGTTTCAATGAAATTCTTCAGAATGGGGGCAACAGAAAGCCCCTTTGATGCAGACATTCGCGCGCTCCCGAACAAGGGGCGGGTCTTGGCCCGCCCATAAAATCCTGAGAGTTCCATAAAAGGAAAGGGGCGGCGGGGCAAACCGAGCGGGGGCTTGCGGGAAGCCGCGGGCGGCGCAAGGCTAGACCCATAGAAATTGAGGAAACCGCATCATGGCCTGGACCCCGCCCCGTCACACTTCCCAGCATTGGCATATTACCAAGCCCGCCGCCTCTGGCCGGAAGGGCATGGTGGCGTCCCAGGCGCGCGGCGCCGCGGAGGCGGGCGTTGCCATTCTGGAAGCCGGCGGCACGGCGGCAGATGCGGCGGTGGCCACGGCCTTTGCGCTGGCGACGCTGGAGCCCTGGAATAGCGGACTGGGCGGCATTGGCTTCGCGCAAGTGATGTCCCCCGGCGGCCCGGCGGAGACCTTTGATTTCGGCCCGGTTTCCCCGCGCGGGCTGAACCCCACGGCCTTCCCCATGACCGGGAAGATGAAGGCGGATTTATTCACCTGGCCGGAAGTGCTGGAAGACCGCAATGTGCATGGCCCGCTTTCCTTCGC
>CAMCZJ010000172.1 GCA_945886995.1 Asaia bogorensis | reverse complement strand
TTCACATCCAGCGTTTCGCGATTATAGCGCTTGCCCTTGCAGGTATCGCAGGTGACATAGACATCGGGCAGGAAGTGCATCTCAATCTTGATGACGCCATCGCCCTGGCAGGCCTCACACCGCCCGCCCTTCACATTGAAGCTGAAGCGACCAGGCTTGTAGCCGCGCGCGCGGGATTCCGGCAATTCGCTGAACCAATCGCGAATGGGCGCAAACAGCCCGGTGTAGGTGGCGGGGTTGGAACGCGGCGTGCGGCCAATCGGCGATTGGTCAATGTCAATGATCTTGTCGAGGTGATCGAGCCCTTCGATGCGATCATGCGGCGCCGGCACCTCTGCCGCGCCCATCAATCGCCGCGCTGCGGCCTTGTAAAGTGTTTCAATCACCAGCGTTGATTTACCTCCGCCGGAAACCCCGGTGACGCAGGTAAAGGTGCCAAGCGGCAGGGCCGCGTCCAGGCGGCGCAGGTTGTTGCCGCTGGCGCCCACCACGCGCAATTGCCGCTTAGGGTCAATCTTGCGGCGCTTGGCGGGGATTTCGATGCGGCGCTTGCCCGAAAGATATTGCCCGGTGAGGCTCGCGGGATTGGCGGCGACTTCTGAAGGCTTGCCTTGCGCCACCAGCCGCCCTCCGCCCTTGCCGGCTTCCGGGCCGATATCCACCAAATGATCGGCGCTGCGGATCGCATCCTCATCATGTTCCACGACCAGCACGGTATTGCCGAGGTCGCGCAGCCGCCGCAGCGTCACAAGCAGCCTTTCATTGTCGCGCTGATGCAGCCCGATGGAAGGTTCATCCAGCACATAAAGCACGCCGGTCAGGCCAGAACCGATCTGGGAGGCCAAGCGAATGCGCTGCGATTCGCCGCCCGAGAGCGTGGTGGAAGACCGCGCGAGTGAAAGATAATCCAGCCCCACATCCACCAGGAATTGCAGGCGATCATTGATTTCCCGGAGGATTCGCCGCGCAATATCGCGCCGCTGGGGTGTTAGGGTTTCTTCCACCTGGGCGAACCAATCCCGCGCCCTGTGAATGGCCATGGCGGAAGCTTCACCGATATGCAGCCCCGCTACTTTCACCGCCAGGGATTGCGGCTTCAGCCGATGCCCCGCGCAGGCCGCGCAAGGCCGTTCTGCCTGATAGCGGGAGAGGTCTTCGCGCACCCAAGGATTATCGGTTTCGCGAAAGCGCCGTTCCAGATTGGCGATCACGCCCTCAAAGGGTTTTTTGACTTCGTAGGCGCGCAACCCATCCTTGTAGCGGAGCGTGACAACCTCATCGCTCGTGCCATGCAGAATGGCGTGGCGCACGCTGGCGGGCAATTCCTGCCAAGCGGTGGTCATCTTCACCTTGAAATGCGCGGCCAGGCTTTGCAGTGTTTGGTCGTAATAGGGCGAAGAAGCGCCAGTCCAAGGCATGATGGCGCCATCCTTCAGCGCGACATCATCTTGCGGCACGACCAACTGCGCGTCGAAAAAACTTTCCGTGCCAAGCCCATCACAGGCAGGGCAGGCGCCATGCGGTGAATTGAAGGAAAAAAGCCGCGGCTCAACTTCCTCGATGGTAAAACCGGAAACCGGGCAGGCGAAGCGGCTGGAAAACACCGTGCGCTCCCCACCACCAGCGTTTTCGGCATAGGCGATGCCATCGGCCAGACCGAGTGCGGTCTCAAACGAATCCGCGACGCGCTGCATGATGCCATCACGCACCACAATGCGGTCCACCACCACTTCAATATCGTGCTTGAGCTTCTTGTCGAGCTTGGGGGCCTCGGCAATTTGATAGAGCGTGCCGTTGATTTTCACACGCTCAAACCCGCGGCGCTGGAATTCGGCCAATTCCTTGCGGAATTCGCCCTTCTTGCCGCGCGCGATGGGCGCCAGCAGCAAAAGCCGCGTGCCTTCCGGCATGGCCAGCACGCGGTCCACCATTTGTGACACGGTCTGCGCTTCAATTGGCAGGCCAGTCGCGGGCGAATAGGGCACACCAACCCGCGCCCAAAGCAGGCGCATATAGTCATGGATTTCCGTGACGGTGCCGACGGTGGAGCGCGGATTATGGCTGGTGGTTTTCTGTTCGATGGATATGGCGGGCGATAGGCCCTCGATCGAATCCACATCCGGCTTTTGCATCAATTGCAGGAATTGCCGCGCATAGGCTGAAAGGCTTTCCACATAGCGCCTTTGGCCTTCGGCATAGATGGTATCGAAAGCCAGCGATGATTTGCCCGAACCCGATAGGCCCGTGATCACCGTCAGCGTATCGCGCGGGATATCAAGATCGAGGTTCTTGAGGTTGTGCTGGCGCGCGCCGCGGATGCGAATATGGCCGGTCATGCAAAGGGGGCTCCGACAGCTGCCGCCAGGGAAGGGGGCGCTGTTGTTCTGAAAATGTTCTCGTTATATATGCGCCTGAATGGTGCCCTGGGAAGGGTGTGGGATGGTCCCCCCTTGGGGGATCGTCTATCCTGAGGGACGAAATCGCGGGAGAGCTTTGCCATGGCGGGTATCAATAAGGTCATTATCCTGGGCCGTCTGGGGCGGGACCCGGAAGTGCGCAATTTCCAGAATGGCGGCAAGGTGGTTAACCTGCGCATCGCCACATCTGAACGCTACAAGGACCGGGAAGGCAATCAGCAGGAACGCACCGAATGGCATTCGGTCGCGATTTTCAATGATCGCCTGGGCGAGGTTGCCGAAAAATACCTGCGGAAGGGCAGCGAGGTCTATGTTGAAGGGCAACTGGAGACCCGGAAGTGGCAGGATCAATCCGGCCAGGATCGCTACACGACTGAGGTTGTGCTGCGCCAATATCGCGGTGAATTGCAGTTGATTGGCGGGCGCGGCGCCGGTGGCGGCATGGATGACCCCGGTGAGCCAGCAGGGGATCGGGCGCCGGCCGCGCGCCCGGCGCAGCGCGCTGGCGGTTGGGACTCCAAGAAATCCGATCTGGATGACGAAATTCCCTTCTGATTCATAGGTTTGACGTTAACCTAACATCCTGGGCGCGGCGGTGGTTGACGCGGCGCGCCTGAGGGTGCCTATGACGTTTTCCCCCTGTGACCCCCCAGGAATCGCGGCCTTCAGAATCGGTTTCCAAGCGTGAGCGACACTCAAAACCCCGCCCAACCCCCGCAGGATACGACCCCGGTCGCCCTTGAGGAGGAAATGCGCCGCTCCTACCTCGATTACGCGATGAGCGTGATCGTGGCGCGTGCGCTGCCCGATGTGCGCGATGGGTTGAAGCCGGTGCATCGGCGCATCTTGTTTGCCATGCAGGAAGCCGGCTACACGGCTGACAAGCCCTATCGCAAATCGGCGCGCGTGGTTGGCGACGTGATGGGTAAATACCATCCGCATGGCGATGCTTCGATCTATGATGCGCTGGTGCGCATGGCGCAGCCCTTTTCCATGCGCCTGCCTTTGATTGATGGGCAGGGGAATTTCGGTTCGGTTGATGGCGATCCGCCGGCGGCGATGCGCTACACCGAAGCGCGGCTTGCCGGCGCAGCCGGCGCCTTGCTGGCCGGCATTGACGAAGACACGGTGGATTTCCAGCCGAATTACGATGAAAGCGTGGATGAACCGCGCGTTCTGCCGGCGGCCTTCCCCAATCTGCTGATCAATGGCGCGGGTGGCATTGCGGTTGGTATGGCCACCAATATCCCGCCGCATAACCCAACTGAAATCCTGGATGCGACGCTCGCGCTTATCGCCATTCCAGCGCTGACGCTGGAAGAGTTGATGAAGATCGTGCCGGGGCCGGATTTTCCGACCGGGGCGATGATCCTGGGCCGTTCTGGCATTCGCTCGGCGTTTGAAACCGGGCGTGGGTCCATTCCGCTGCGTGCGCGGGCGGAGATTGAGGAATTGCGCGGCAATCGCCAGTTGATTGCGGTCACGGAAATTCCCTACCAGGTCAATAAGTCCACGCTGCTTGAGAAAATCGCCGAATTGGTGCGCGCCAAGGCGGTGGAAGGCATTTCCGATCTACGCGACGAAAGCGACCGTTCGGGGATGCGTATTGTCATCGAATTGAAGCGCGATGCGACGGCAGAAGTGGTGCTGAACCAGCTTTACCGCATGACGCAGTTGCAGACCTCCTTCCCCGTCAATTTCGTGGCCTTGCATGAAGGCCGGCCACGGCAGATGGGGCTCAAGGACGCGCTGATGGCCTTCATCGCCTTCCGTGAGGAGGTGATTCTGCGTCGGTCCCGCCACCGGCTGGCCAAGGCGCGGGAACGCGGGCATTTGCTGATTGGCTTGGCCATTGCCGTCGCCAATCTGGATGAAGTCATTCGCGTCATTCGCGAAAGCGCCGACGCACCGACCGCGCGTGCTGCCTTGATGAACCGTGATTGGCCGGCGGGTGATGTGGGTGTGCTGCTGGCGCTGGTGGATGATTACCGCAATGCCGTGACGCCGGAAGGCACGGTGCGTCTCACGGAAGAACAGGCGCGCGGTATTCTGGATTTGCGCCTGCAACGGCTGACCGGGCTGGAGCGCGAGAAGATCGTCGCTGAGCTTGGTGAGGTTGGCGGGCGCATCCGCGAATTGCTTGAAATCCTGGCGAGCCGCCCGCGCCGCATGGAAGTGATGGATCAGGAATTGCGCGCCATTCGCGCCGAGATCGCCTCCCCACGTATGACCGAGATTGTGGATGGCATCGCGGATGTGGATGATGAAAGCCTGATCGAACCAGGCACCATGGTGGTGACGCTGACGCGCGATGGCTATGTGAAGCGCACGCCCTTGGAAACCTTCCGCGCCCAGGGGCGTGGCGGCAAGGGTCGCAGCGCGGCAACCACGCGCGAAGATGATGTGATTATCCGTTCTTTCGTCGCGCATACCCATCAATGGGTGTTGTTCTTCACTGATCGCGGCATCGCCTTCCGCGAAAAGGTTTGGCAATTGCCGGAAGCCGGACCGCAGGGGCGCGGGCGTTCCTTGCGACAGGTGCTGCAATTGCAGGAAGGCGAGGGTGTAACCGCCATTCTGCCGCTGCCGATGGATGAGGATCTGTGGGAAGGGCTGCACCTGGTTTTCGCGACTGTGCAGGGCAATGTGCGGCGCAATCGGCTTTCTGATTTCAAGAATGTGCGCTCGGTCGGCTTGATTGCGATGAAGCTGGATGAAGGCGATAGCTTGGTTGGCGTTTCCACCTGCCGTGAAGGTGATGATGTGATGCTGGCGACCCGCGGCGGCAAATGCATCCGCTTCATGGCGGATGCGGATACTCTGCGTGTTTTTGCTGGGCGCGATTCGACCGGCGTGCGCGGCATCAAGCTGGCGCAGGGCGATGCGGTGATTGCGCTTTCCGTGCTGCGCCATGTGGAAGCCAGCACCGAAGAACGCGCTGCCTATTTGAAGGCGGCGGCGCAGCGCAGACGCTCGTCCGATGATGAAGCGGAAGCGCCCGCGGTGACGGAGGCTGAGGAAGCGGTTGCTGAAATCACGCTGACGCCGGAACGCTTTGAAGCCTTGGCGGAAGCAGAGGAAATTCTGCTGACAGTGACGGATGGCGGCTTTGGCAAGCGTTCTTCCGCGCATGAATATCGCGTCACGGGTCGTGGCGGGCAGGGCATTGCCGGCATTGTGCTGAGTGCGCGCACGGGCCGCGAAGTGGTGGCGACCTTCCCGGCGCGCCCCGGCGATGACATCATGCTTGTGACAAATGGCGGGCAATTGATCCGGCTGAAGGCCGATGATGTGCGCCTGACTGGCCGGATGGCGATGGGTGTGACGTTGATGCGCCCCGCCGAAGGTGAGCGTGTGATTTCCTGCTTCCCGGTCGCTGATGAAGGTGGCGATGATGAAGCCGCCCCCGCGCCGGAGGAGAATGGCAATGGCTGAACGGATCGCGCTTTACCCCGGCACCTTTGATCCGGTGACCAACGGGCATTTGGATATCATTGGCCGCGCCGCGCGACTGGTGGATAGGCTTGTTGTTGGCGTTGCCATCAATATCGGCAAGGGGCCGCTATTCGAATTGCCCGAACGGGTTGAGCTTGTACAGGCGGAAGTGGCGCCGATTGCGGCGCGCACCGGCGCGGTGATTGAAGTGCGGCCCTTTGAGGGGTTGCTGGTGGGTTTCGCGCGGGAGATTGGCGCGTGCATGATCATACGCGGCTTACGGGCGGTGACGGATTTCGATTACGAATTCCAGATGACCGGCATGAACCGCCGGCTGGACCATGAAATCGAAACCGTCTTCTTGATGGCGTCGGAAACCAACCAATTCATCGCATCGCGCCTGGTCAAGGAAATCGCGCGACTGGGCGGCGATATCAGCAGCTTTGTGCCGAAGCTGACGCTGGAACGCACCATGGCGCGCATCAAAGCTGGCGCCTGAGGAAAGGGAAATGTGATGCATCGCCGTTATGTGCTTGCCGCCGGTTTGGGTGCCTTGGCCTCACCCGCCTTGGCGCAAGCGAATGATCCGGAAAACACGCTGAT
>CAMCZJ010000171.1 GCA_945886995.1 Asaia bogorensis | reverse complement strand
AAACGGGCGCGATGTGCTTTCCCGCGTCATTTGGGGTGCTCGGGCATCCCTGATGGCCGGCGTGATTTCCGTGCTTGGCGCACTATTCATTGGCGTGCCGCTGGGGTTGCTCGCAGGTTTGATTGGCGGCTGGGTGGATGGGCTGATATCGCGCGTGGCGGATGCCATGCTGTCCGTGCCCTTCCTGATTCTGGCGATTGCGCTGGCGGCATTTCTGGGTCCGGCGCTGGAAAATGCCATGCTCGCCATTGCCATCACGGCGTCACCGGTGTTCGTGCGGCTCACGCGCGGCATGGCACTTGATGCGAAGTCAACCGATTGGGTGGAGGCAGCGCGCGCCCTGGGCAACCCGCCTTGGCGCATCGGGCTTTTCCATGTGCTGCCGAACATCATCCCCCCCTTGCTGGTGCAGGCAAGCCTTGCAATTGCGGAGGCGATCATCGCCGAGGCATCGCTTTCCTTCCTTGGGCTTGGGCAGCAGCCGCCGGCACCGTCCTGGGGGTCCATGCTGAATAGCGCGCAACGGTTTTTGACTCAGGCGCCCTGGCTTTCCATCATGCCGGGGTTGGCGATTTTTGTTGTCGTGCTGGCCTTCAATTTGGTGGGCGATGGGCTTCGCGATGCGCTTGACCCAAGGGCGGATCGGAAGTGATGGAAATACGCGGCGCGCCTGGACATTTGCCGCGCGGGCGGCGCATTTATGCCATTGGCGATGTCCATGGCTCCCTGCCGCAACTGCGCGATCTGCACACGCAAATCGCCGAGGATTTGCGCCGCCGGCCTGTGGCTTCCGCCATGCTGATCCATCTGGGTGATTACGTGGATAAGGGACAGGATTCGCGCGGCGTGGTGGATTACCTTTCAGAACGCGACCCCATTCCCGGCCTGCCCACGCTGCATCTGATGGGCAATCATGAGGAAACCATGCTGGGCGCGCTTGCCGGCGATGGCGCGGCGGCGGCGGATTGGCTTTGGGGTGGGGGCAGGGCGACGCTCGATTCCTGGGGGGTTGCGCCCGATGCACCGCGTGAAGCCTGGCCCGAGGCAATTGCCCCGCATCAGCGCCGTTTCCTGCGCGATCTGTTGCTATGGCATGAGGAAGGCGGGTACTTGTTTGTCCATGCCGGCATTCGCCCAGGTGTGGCGCTTGGAGACCAATCGCGCGAGGATTTGCTGCGCATCCGGCATGATTTTCTGAACAGCCCGCGCGATCATGGGTTTGTTGTGGTGCATGGGCATACTGCGGGGTTTATGCCCGTGGTGCGGGAAAATCGCATTTGCATTGATACCGCCGCCTGGTCCGGCGGGGGGCTGACGGCGGTGATGCTGGAAGGGGAGAGTCTCGCGTTTTTGCAGGCGAAGTAGCGCGGAGAATTAAGAGACTCTGAAATATTTCGGTAAAATTTTCGGCTAATTTTGATAAATCAAGAATTTTTCTGACTGCATGATTGGCGTGTCTGTTGGGTTGTGGAACTTGTTTTGTAATAAATTGTAGGTTGACACTTTATCTCTCTCAAATTTATCTCTCCGTAAGAATTCTGTGAGGGAAGGTGATCCTTATGCGTGTATCCATTCCGCTACGTTCGCCCAATCAAGACGCGCGCAACCCTCTCGATTTCGAGGGGCTTGACATCTGGCAGACAATGGATGCCGCTGGCCCTCAGCAAGGAAGCCTGTATTCGGCAGCTTCGTGGCTTGACCAATCCAGCCCTTCGCTGAATTTCAGTTTGTAGAATCTCGTGATGGAGGTTTTTGGAGAAGCGCCGCTAACCCAATCCGCGAATGCCGCAGTGCCGGCGGTGGTTTTGCCTGAACTGTCGGCGGTGGCGACGGCCATCATGGGCGACATGCAGGGTGTTGTGTTGTCTGGTTCCAGTGGTGTTCCCAATGACCCACGGTACGGTGATCTTTGGGGCATGCAAGGCGGTTCTGCGGGGAGCAGGGCCAATGAAGCCTGGGCGGCGGGCACTACCGGAAAGATGAATAGTGTGGTGGGAGTCATCGACAGCGGTATAGATTACACCCACCCGGACCTGTACCTCAATATCTGGCTTAATCAGCGCGAAATTCCAACCACTTTGCGCGCAAGCCTTTCCGACATTGATTTTGATGGTTTGATCACCTTCCGTGATCTGAATAACGCGGCCAATGCTTCCTATGTCCTAGATTATAACAAGAATGGCCGCATTGACGCCGGCGATTTGCTGAATGACGTCCGGTGGGAGAATGGGGTTGATGAGGATGGAAACGGGCGAAAGGATGACCTGATTGGTTGGGATTTCGTCAACAATGACAATGATCCATTGGGTGATAACAACCACGGGACGCATGTGGCCGGCACGATTGGGGCGCGTGGCGGTGATGGATTTGGTGTTGCTGGCGTTAACTGGAACGTCCAGATGGTTGCGCTCAAGTTCCTTAATGCAAGTAACAGCGGGTCTATGTCGAAAGCCTCAGCCGCGATTAACTACTTTACTGACGCGGCTATAAATGCCGCGATAGGGGAGAATTTTGTCGCCACCAATAACTCTTGGGGGGGCGTGCCAGATGATCCAGGCTTACGTACAGCTATTTCGCGAGCAGCTGAACAGGACATTCTTTTTATTGCAAGCGCCGGCAACAAAGGAACGAACAACGACACTACGCCGAGATTTCCGACTAATTTTTCCATTTCATCCAGCTACGGTGATGTGGTTGTTTCTGTCGCCTCAATTACAAATACGGGTGCTCGTTCTTCATTTTCTAATTTCGGCGCATCCTCGGTAGATATCGGAGCCCCTGGAAGCTCGATCCTTTCGACGGTGCGAAATGGAGTTCATGAGTATTTCAGCGGCACCTCCATGGCAGCGCCACATGTCACCGGGGCCATGGCGCTTTATGCTTCGCTGTTTCCTTACGCCACCAGCGCACAAATTCGTGACGCATTGCTAGGCAGTGCGGAATTTACTGCAGGCCTGAACGACTTGGTTGCCACCAATGGTCGGCTTGACATTCCGGACATGCTGGCGATCCGGCCACGGGCTACCGAGTTCCGCGATGTGCTTGTTGGCGAAGCCTCCGCTGATGTCTTCGACGGACGCGCAGGTAATGATTCCTTGGTCGGTAACGCCGGTAGTGACTCGCTTTTGGGTGGTGCTGGCGCCGATACGCTCGATGGTGGTGCCGATGCGGATTCGCTCATTGGCGGTAGTGGGGCGGATATTGCGTCCTACGCGGATGCTAGCGCTGCGGTCAGGGTGAACCTCGCCACCGGGCGCGCCACCGGCGCGGCCGGGGCTGATACGCTTGCCGGCGTGGAAGGGGTGCTTGGTGGGGCAGGGAATGACCTCATTCTCGGGGATACCCTCGGTAATGGCCTTTGGGGGGCTAACGGCGCCGATACGCTCGATGGTGGGGCCGATGCGGATACGCTGAATGGCGGCCTTGGCAATGACCTGATCATTGGCGGTAGTGGGGTGGATATTGCGTCCTACGCGGATGCTAGCGCTGCGGTCACGGTGAACCTCGCCACCCGGCGCGCCACCGGCGCAGCGGGGGCTGACACGCTTGCCGGTGTGGAAGGGGTGCTTGGTGGGGCGGGAAATGACAGCATTCTCGGGAATACCCTGGCTAATGCCCTTGGGGGCGCTAACGGCGCCGACACGCTCGATGGCGGTGCCGATGCGGATACGCTGATTGGTGGCCTTGGCAATGACTCGATCATTGGCGGTAGTGGGGTGGATATTGCGTCCTACGCGGATGCTAGCGCTGCGGTCACGGTGAACCTCGCCACCGGGCGCGCCACCGGCGCAGCGGGGGCTGACACGCTTGCCGGTGTGGAAGGGGTGCTTGGTGGGGCGGCGAATGACAGCATCCTTGGGGATGGGCTGGCCAATACTCTTTGGGGCGCTAACGGCGCCGATACGCTCGATGGTGGGCAGGGCGATGATGTTCTCTCCGGAGATGCGGGTGATGATTTGATTTTAGGTAATGTAGGCAGTGATACTATATTAGGCGGCGCGGGTAATGATGTAATCAACGGCGGAACAGGAAGCGATAATTTTATCTTTAGTGCTGCGATTGGCGCCCCCAACGTGGATACGATCCAATTCTATAGTGTGTCAGACGACACTATCCTGCTCGATGATGCGGTGTTTTCGACTATTGGGGCGGCTGGCACTACCTTGGCGGTGGGCGCTTTCATGACGGGTGCTGCTGCGACTAGTATTAGCCACCGCATCATCTTCGATAGCGCTACAGGCGCGCTATTCTATGATGCGGATGGAAGCGGTGCCGCCGCAGCCGTTCAGTTCGCAACACTTACCGGGATCAGCGGCTCTATCTCCAACGCCGAATTCCTGATCATCTGAGTGGATCAGTCTTATCTCATCCGCAAGCGCGAGCAGCCGCGAAGCGCAGGCCGGATTAGAGGCTACTCCCCCACCTTCTTCTTATGCCCCAGCACCCCCATCAACCGCCGATCCCGCCAGGCTGAACGCTCACCAATCTTCTCCAAGGGCAGCGCGGCGCGGCGTTCCGCCGTCACGCGCGCAACCGTTGCGTCATCATACAAAAACGGCGTCTGTTCTTCCGTAATGCCGCCCATCAGGCCGCCAAAGCGCGCGGCGTAATCCGCAACGCCGCCCGGCGCGTTCAGGTCAATCGTCTCAAACGGCCCCATGAAGGACCAGCGGAGCCCAAGCCCATCCTTCACGCAGGCATCCACATCTGCCACGCTCATCACGCCATCACGCACCAGGCGGAAGGCCTCGGCAACCAACGCGGCTTGCAGGCGGTTCAGCACGAAGCCGCGGGTTTCCTTCATCGCTGTCACCGGCACCTGGCCCACACGCGCCATCAGCGCGCGCGTCCGCGCCACCACTTCCGGCGCGGTCCAGGGCGCGCCCACCAATTCCACCAGCGGCACCAGATAGGGCGGGTTCACCGGATGCGCGACCAGGCAGCGCGCGCGCCCGGCCAGCCCCTCAGTAAAGGCGCTGGCTGGTATGCCGGAGGTTGAAGATGCCAGCACCACATCCGGCCCGCACAGCGCATCAAGCTCCGCGAAAAGCTCCCGCTTCGGCTCCACACGCTCCGGCCCGTTTTCCTGCACATGCGCCGCCCCCGCGGCACATTCTTCCATGCTGGCGGCGGCGCTGATGCGCGCGGCGATCACGGCGGGTGTTTCGGTGATCAGCCCTGCCTCGGCCAAGTCCTGCAGGCTTTGTCCGATAAGGCCGAGTGCCGCGTCAGAAACCCCCGCCACCGGGTCCCAAATCCGGACGCTATGGCCTGCACGGGCGAAAACCATGGCCCAGGCGCGGCCAATCAGCCCGGTTCCGATGATGGCAATTTGTTCCATGGTGCAACTCCTGTTCATTACCGGTCTTGATAGGCCGCTTCCCAAAGGCGATGTAAGGCCGCGTGAGCGAAAGACGCAACGCGCCCCTGCCGGCGCCCCGAACCCCGAGCCTGCCGCTTGGCATCAAGCGCTGGCTTGGCTTCATGCTGCTTGGCGGCACCATGGGGCTAGCGGGAATGCTTGCCCTTTGGCGCGCAGTGGCGCGGTTATTCGGGCTGTGAATACTTTTTGGCGCCTTTGGCTGCTGCCCATGATGGGCATGGCAATGGTGCCGGCGGCCTTCTTCAATCTTTTCGCCATGCGCCAACAGGCCTTGGTCGGCTGCCTGCTCGGGATCGGCCTGCCCTTCCTTGCCGCGCGAATCATGAAGCGCGCCAGGCGGGGGGATGCCCGCAGGGCTGCCGTGCTCATGGGCGTGGCGGCGGGCCTCGCCACTGGGCTTGGCGCCGGGGCAGGGCCGATCATTGGGCTGTTGTTTGCCCTCGGCGCCTGGGGCGGGACGCGGTTGCTCTATGCCGAAATCCCGGAAGCCGCGCCGCCCGCGCCACCGCCACCGCCGCCCTCTGGCCCGCTGGCGGATGCGCGCTTGCGCCTTGCCGGCATTGAAACCATCGCGGCGCGCGGCAATGAACCGCGCCTGATCCCGGTGGCGCAGGCCATTGGCCAGGTGCTGGATGATCTGGAAGAACGACCCGAAGGCATTGCCCGCGCCCGCCGCTTCCTGGTGGTGCATCTGGATGGGTTGGAACGCATCGCATCGCGCCTTGAAGCCGGCGCCACACCCCCGCCCGCCTTGGGTACGCTGCTGCGCGATTTGGAAACTGCCGCACGGCGGCTCCGCGATGATCTCCGCGCCGAGGAAAGCGCGGCGCTTGATATCCAAGTCAAAGTTCTGGCCGATAGGCTGCGTGAGGAAGGTTATTCATGAGCGACATCATCACCACCCCAGAAACACGCCGGGCAGAGGTTGAACGCCTCGCTGCCCAGCTTGATGTGACGGATCCCGCTGCCGTGCTGCGCTTCGGGCAGGAAGCGCAAACCCGCGCCTCGACCGCCGCTGACGCCATGCTTGAAGGGGCCAAGAACCGCGAAGCGGGGGAGGCGGGGCAGACGCTCGG
>CAMCZJ010000170.1 GCA_945886995.1 Asaia bogorensis | reverse complement strand
ATTTCCTTCGTGTTGACGGGCGTGAAATTGGGCAAAGTCGCAATCGTCAGGCTTTCATCCACCGCATTCATGCGCGCGATGCGCCTGGTATCCAGCACCAAAAGCCCAGCGGTTTCGGCCAGGATATTCACGCGCCCCGTGGCCGCACGAGACCGCGCGAGTAAGGGCACGGCCAACACTTGGCCCAGCCGTTCCGCAGCCTCATCTTCCGGCACATCGCCCACTTCAAGCCGCGCGGCGATCACTTCGCGATGGCCGCCGTCTCGTAGCGCGGCGATGGCGCTATCATCCAGCACCGTGCCTTTTTTCAGCACGCGGCCGGTCAGGCGCATGGTATGCGCCAGGATCGCGCCTTTCGCTTCTTCAAGCCGCGTCGGGCCGAAAATCATGCCGCAACACCGGGAATGGGCCGCACCGCGCCAAGCGCCGCACCGCGCCGGGCAGCTACGATTTCCGCCATGATGGAAAGCGCAATTTCCGGCGCCGAAATGGCTTCAATATTAAGCCCGACCGGCGCATGGATCCGCCCCATTGCCTCAGCGCCATGGCCCAATTCTGCCAGCCGCGCGACGCGCTTGGCATGGGTGCGCCGGCTGCCGAGCGCGCCGATGTAAAAGGCTTCACTTTTCAGCGCAGCATCCAAAGCGGGATCATCCAGCTTCGGGTCATGCGTCAGGGTCACCACCGCCGTGCGCGCATCAGGCGCCAAAGCTTCCATCGCCTCATCCGGCCAATCGGTGGAAAGCGTGACCCCAGGCAGGCGTTCTTCACTGGCGAAGGCGCGGCGCGGGTCCACCACCACCATGGCAAAGCCAAGCGGCGCGGCCATGGGCGCCATGGCCTGGGCGATATGCACTGCCCCCACCACAATAATCCGCAGCGGCGGGTTATGCGGGTGGATGAACCAGCTCTCATCCCCCAGCGCTACATTGCCCGCTTCTTCGCTGCCGAGTGCGGCCTTGGACGCTTCCACCAATTCCGCCGGCATCTCATCACCGGGCCAAAGCAATTGCGCGCCATCGGAAAGGCGGGTGAGCAGCACCACCGCGCGCTTGGCGGCGCGTTCGGCTTGCAGCCTGGAAAGGGTGGCAGCCTTCATGACAGCGGCTCCACAAACACCTTCACCTTGCCGCCGCAGGAAAGCCCGACTTCCCAGGCACGCTCATCGGAAATCCCGAAATCGAGCAATTGCGGTGCCCCGCTTGCCATGGATTGCCGCGCGGCATCAGCGACCGCCCCTTCAATGCAGCCGCCGGAGACCGAGCCCGCCAGCTTGCCCGATTTGGTAATGGCAAGCCGCGATCCCGCCGGGCGCGGCGAGGACCCCCAGGTTTCCACCACGGTCGCTATGGCGACATCTTCTCCCGCTGCCTTCCAAGTGGCGGCGATGGCCAGGATATCTTCGGCATTGTCATTCTGGGTCATGCGACCATCATCCTTCTGCTTTGGCCGGTGCGCGGATCGGATAAGGTTTGGATCAGCGCCCGTAGGCTTTCAAGATTATGCACGGGCCGGAAATCATCCACATGGGGCAGCATGGCACGAATGCCCTGGGATTTCGGTTGAAAGCCCGAAAAACGCAACAGCGGATTGAGCCAGATCAGACGCGTGCAGGATTGCCGGAGCCGATCCGTCGCTTCCGCCAGCCCCGCCGCACCTTCGCGGTCCAGCCCATCGGTGATCAGCAGCACCACGGCCCCTTGGCCCAGAACACGCCTGGCCCATAGCTTGTTGAACAGGCCCAGGCTTTCGCCAATCCGCGTGCCGCCCGACCAATCGGGGACGATGTGGGACACCATCTCGAACGCGAATTCCGGATCGCGATGGCGCAATTGCCGAGTAACATTCGTCAGCCTGGTGCCGAACAGGAAACTATGCACCCGGTCCCGTTCATTGGTGACGGCATGGAGGAAATGCAACAGGATTTGCGCATAACGCGCCATGCTGCCGCTAATGTCACACAGCACCACCAAGGGCGGCGGCTTTTCCACGCGCTGCTTGTGTTCAAGCTTCAGGATATCACCACCAAGCCGCAGGCTTTGGCGAAGTGTGGCGCGCAAATCCACAACGCGGCCGGCGGGATGGGTGCGAAAGCGCCGCGTCGGTTTTTCATCAAGTGGCAGGGTCAGCTTGCGGATTTCCTGCTTGGCGGCGGTGATTTCAGCCGCCGACATGGCTTCAAAATCCAGCTTTTGTAGCTTTTCGCGGTCGCTGACCGTGAAGCTCATGTCCTGGCGCGGCGGTTCCGGCTCAGGCGGGCGGGGCTTTGGTTTTTCGCCCTGCATGGCTTCCGCCAAACGCCGAGACGCGGGCGGGGGTTTGTCCGATGGTGGCTTATGGCCATCCAAGGCCGCCATGGCAGCGGCATGGGCGGCGGCTTCCGGATCACGCCAGAATAATTGGAAGGCCTGATCGAACAACTCAAAATGCTCTCGCCGATGCACCATCACGGCGCGGAGCGCAGCATGGACCTGGCGGCGATCCCCAATCTCAATCACATTCAGCGCAGCAAGGGCGCTCAACGCCTCACCTGGCCCCAGCGGCAGGCCAGACCGGCGCAATAGCCGCGTGAAGGCCAGCAAATTGGTCGCGAGATGCCCGCCCGCGCCGGGCGCCGAGGCCAGCAAGGGCTGGCCGCCGGCGATGATGCGGGCTGGGTCGCGATCCGGCGTCACCCGGCCCGAGCCTCCGCAATCAGCCGCGCCGCTTCCTCGCCCTTCAGCTTGGCGATGTCATCCTGGTATTTCAGCAAAACGCCGAGGGTTTCATCCACCGCGCCTTGCTCAAGCGCTTTGGCATCAAGTGCGGCGAGCGCCTGCGCCCAATCAATCGTCTCAGCGACACCGGGCAGTTTGAAGTAATCGCCCTCACGCAGCTTTTGCACAAAGGCAACAACCTGGGCGGAAAGCGCTTCCGGCAGGCCAGGGGCGCGCAGCTTCAGAATGGCACGTTCGCGCGCCGCATCCGGGTAATCCACCCAATGGTAAAGGCAGCGCCGGCGCACCGCATCATGCACTTCGCGCGTGCGGTTTGATGTGATGATGACAACGGGCGGTGTTGCAGCTTTGACCGTGCCAAGCTCAGGAATCGTGATTTGAAAATCGGCGAGAATCTCCAGCAGGAAGGCTTCAAAAGGCTCATCCGCGCGATCAAGTTCATCAATCAGCAGCACGGCTGGGCTGCCTTCCAAAGCATCGAGCAAGGGGCGCGGCTGGAGGAATTTCCGGTCATAAATGCCGCGTTCCAGCGCAGCGCGATCGGCTGCGCCCGATGCTTCCGCAAGCCGGATCGCCATCAATTGCCGCGCGTGATTCCATTCATAGGCGGCGGCGGAAATATCCATGCCGTCATAGCATTGCAGTCGCACCAGGCGGCGCGGCAGGCGCGCGGCCAATACTTTGGCGATTTCCGTCTTGCCCGTGCCCGGTTCGCCTTCCAGGAAAAGCGGCCTTCCCATGGTGAGCGCCAAATGGATGGTGGTGGCCAGCGCGCGATCCGCGACATAACCACCAGAGCCTAGCAGCGCCTGGGTTTCGGCGACGCTTGCGGGTAAGCTCACTTGAACATCAACGCAACAATAACGAGCCAGATCGCGCCCCCCACCCAGGCGAGCAGCGGAATGCCAAGCGGGGCTTCCGGCAGCAATTCAAAGATTGAAATGCCGGCACTCGAGGCGGGCGGGGCGGGCAGGGGCGCCGGGGCAGCGCCGGGCGCTGCGGCGGCGGGTTCGGCGGCGACGACCGCAGCGGCGAAGCGATCAAAGAATTGATCAGACATTTGCTTGGCCGTCGCATCAATGAGCCGCGCGCCAAGCTGCGCCATCTTGCCGCCAACCTGCGCCTTTACCGCGAATTTCAGTAAAGTCTCATTGGGGCCTACTTCTTCAAGTGCGACATCAGCGCCGCCCTTGGCGAAGCCCATCGCGCCGCCATTGCCTTCACCCGAGATGGTGTAGGAAGCCGGCGCCTGGATGTTTTCCAGCTTCACCTTGCCGCCGAATTTCGCCGCCATGGGGCCGATCTTGACCGATACCTTGGCCTCAAACGCGTCATCGGCGGTTTTGGTCACGCTTTCGCAGCCGGGAATCGCGGCCTTCAGCATTTCGGGGTCGTTCAGCGCGTCCCAGACGCGCTGGCGGGGCGCGGGGATGCGGCGCTCGCCATTCATATCCATGGGGGATCTCCTGCTTCCCCCCAAACTAGGGTGGGTCTGCCATGGGGGAAAGGGGGCGCCCCCTTGTGGCGGGGCGGATCATCCGGCAAGCACGGTCTGAACGGGTATCAGCCCGCAGGTCTTGAGGGAGGCCCTGGCCCATGAAAACGACCAGCTTCGCCCTGATGCTGTTCCTGGCGATGAGCCTGCCGGCGGAAGCCGCCGGGGTTTCTGGCGCGGGCATGAGCCTGGCTTGGGGCCTGCCTTTCGCGGGGCTGCTGCTTTCGATTGCGCTGATGCCCTTGGTCGCGGGCGCCATCTGGCATCATCATTACGGCAAGATCGCTGCCGGCTGGACCTTGCTGCTGGTGCTGCCCTTCGCTGCCGTGTTCGGGCCTGAAATCGCCGCTTCCGAGGTCTGGCATATCCTTTTGCAGGAATACATCCCCTTCATCGCCCTGCTGCTGGCGCTTTACGTCACGGGCGGCGGCGTGCTGCTGAAGGGCACGTTGATCGGCACGCCGGCCACCAATACCGCGCTGCTGGCCTTCGGCACGGTGATCGCGAGTGTGATGGGCACCACTGGCGCTTCCATGCTGCTGATCCGCCCGGTGTTGCGTGCCAATGCCTTCCGTCAGCGCAAGACCCATACCTTTGTGTTTTTCATTTTTTTGGTCAGCAATATCGGCGGATCGCTGACACCTTTGGGCGACCCGCCGCTTTATTTGGGCTTTCTGAAGGGCGTGTCCTTCTTCTGGACAACCACGCATATGTTTGGCGAATTTCTGGTCTGCGCGGTGCTGCTGCTGGCTGCCTATTACGTGCTGGATAGCTGGGCGTGGTCGCGCGAAAAGCCGGTGGCACCGGTCATCGAAAAGCGTGAGAAACTTTCTATCGAAGGCTATGCCAATCTGTGGCTGATTGGCGCAGTGGTGCTGATGGTGCTGGCGCAGGGCTATTGGCGCCCAGGCGATGTTGCGCTTTTCGGCGAAAAGATCGGGCTTGAGCGGCTAGTCGGCTTTGCCGCGTTTGTTGGCATCGCCGCCATTTCCATCTGGGTCACGCCGCGGCAATTGCGGGAAGATAATGGCTTTGCCTGGGGGGCCATTTTGGAGGTGGCCAAGCTTTTTGCCGCTATTTTCGTGACCATGGCCCCCGTGCTCGCCATTTTGCGTGCCGGCACGGCGGGGGCTGCTGCGCCCTTGGTGGCGCTGACCTCTGGCGCGGGCGGGGAGCCGATTCCATGGGTCTATTTCTGGCTGACCGGGGCGCTGTCGTCCTTCCTGGATAATGCGCCGACCTATTTGGTGTTCTTCAATCTGGCCGGCGGTGATCCTGCCTTTCTGATGACGGAAGGTGCCTTGACGCTGGCCGCGATTTCCTGCGGCGCCGTCTTCATGGGGGCCAATTCCTATATCGGCAATGCGCCGAATTTCATGGTCAAGGCGATTGTGGAAGAACAGGGTGTGCGCATGCCATCCTTCTTTGGCTATTGCGCCTGGGCCTTTGTAGTTTTGATCCCGCTTTTCGTGCTGGTGACATTCATTTTCTTCTGAGGAAATTTCTATGCCTTACGTGATCGCCGATGATCTGCCCGATGCCCCCGCCGGTGTGCGCTTCCGCCGCCTGCTTGACCGCCCGCAAATCCTGCAAATGCCGGGTGCGCATCTGGGCATTGCTGCCTTGCTCGCGAAGAAGGCGGGGTTTGAGGCACTGTACATGTCAGGCGCTGCCATGTCTGCCACCATGGGCCTACCCGATCTTGGCATGATCACGGTGGATGATGTGTCCTGGCATGTGCGCCAGGTGGTGCGCGCTTCTGCCCTGCCCGTGCTGGTGGATGGCGACACTGGCTATGGCGAGGCGCTCAACGTCATGCACATGGTGCGCTGCTTTGAAGAAGCGGGCGCCGGCGCGGTGCATCTGGAAGACCAATTGCTGCCCAAGAAATGCGGCCATTTGAACGACAAGAAACTGGCCCCGGTGGATGAAATGTCGGCCAAGGTCGCGGCGGCGCGCAAGGCCAGGCGCAATCTGGTGATCATCGCGCGGACCGATGCAGTGGCGAATGAAGGCATGGATGCCGCCGTTGATCGCGCCAAGCGCTATCTGGAAGCCGGCGCGGATGCGATCTTCCCCGAAGCGCTGACGACCGCTGAGATGTTTCGCGAATTCGCAGCTCGCATGCCGGGCGTGAAGCTGCTTGCGAATATGACCGAATTCGGCCGCACGCCGTTTTTCACGGCCACTGAATTCCAGCAAATGGGCTATGCCATGGTGATCTGGCCCGTGAGCCATTTGCGCATCGCGGCCCGCGCCATGGAAGACCTATACAGCGCAATCAAAGCCGATGGCGGCACGCATAA
>CAMCZJ010000169.1 GCA_945886995.1 Asaia bogorensis | reverse complement strand
CGTGAAGAAATTTCTAAATACTTTGTTTTATAAGCAAATTTTTTGACTTCATTTTACCAAATAAAACTCTAGATAAAATATGATTTACTTTAATTCAACCAAAGGTTCTTCCCCTTGCTGCGCGTGAGCGAAACAGGGGGCAGGCGCGTTTACCGATTCGTGAAAGCGGCCTTCCGCTTTTCCGCAAAAGCCGACATGCCTTCCTTCTGATCCGCCGTCGCGAATAGTGACAGGAACAGGCGCCGTTCCGTGCGCACCCCTTCTGTCAGGCTGCTTTCAAAGGCGGCATTCACAGCTTCCTTCGCCATGGCAACCGAAGGCCCGGAAAGGGCTGCGATCTTCTCGGCAATCTTCAGCGCTTCCGCAATCAATTCCGCTGCCGGCACCACGCGGCAAACCAGATTGGCGCGCTCCGCTTCTTCGGCATTGATCATCCGCCCGGTCAGCACCATTTCCATGGCCTTAGACTTGCCGATGGCGCGCGTCAGCCGTTGCGTGCCGCCGGCACCCGGGATGATGCCCAGATTGATTTCCGGCTGGCCGAACTTCGCCGTGTCAGCCGCGATGATCAGGTCACACATCATCGCCAATTCGCAGCCACCACCCAGCGCGAAGCCGGATACGGCGGCGATCACGGGCTTTTGGATTTCCAGCACGGTTTCCCAATTGGCGCCGATGAAATCATTGAAATAGACGCCGGGGAAATTGCGGTCCTTCATTTCCTTGATGTCGGCACCCGCCGCGAAGGCCTTTTCACTGCCAGTAATGACAATAGCGGCAATCGCCGGGTCCTTATCAAAGGCCCGCAAAGCGGTGCCGAGTTCAATCATCAGTTGATCACAGAGCGCATTCAGCGCCTGGGGGCGGTTCAGCCGGATCAGCCCGGTCTTGCCGTGGGTTTCAACCAGGATCATTTCAGGGGCCATGGCGGTTCTCCTTCATCTGTTGTGCTGCATAAGGCCATAGCACAGCCGTGAAGAAAACTGCCCAGCGCGGGGCAGCGCCTGACGCTCAGATTTTCTCAACCCGCGTCAGCCAGCATCCAGGCCGCGCGGTGTGGATATTGATATAGGCCACGCGTGGGTCGTCGAGCCTTGCGCGCAGCGCTGCCTCGGCCTCCTCCCCCGGCACGACAATGCCAAGATCGTAAAGGCACATCCCCGCCGCATCGTAATGGCGCAGGCTGATGATGCTATTGACCAGCACTGTCTCAGGCAGCGCATCTTCGAGCGCTGCCCCGCCGCAGTCATGGGCATGCAGAAACACCGGCGAAGGAGTCCAGTAAGGCCCCTGTGGCAGCGGCAAATCCCAGGACGCCAAGAGCATCGCCTCGCCCGGCTTGCCCAGGCGGAGACAAGCCCGGCAAGGGTAGCTTGGCCCATCCACCTGGCGGAGATGAACAGGCCCCCCGCGATCATCACGACCGGAGGTGCGAAAACGGAGCGCGGCATCGGGGTCCATGGGGACGCAACGGAAACGAGTCATGGGTGGAAATCTGCCCCAGACAGCGCGGACAGACCATCCGTTTCTTGCGCTGACTTGCGCCAGTTCGGAAAGGCTCAGCGCTGCCGCACCGGGCAGAAAAAGCTCGATCGGCCGGATTGCACAATGCGCTTGATGCCGGGGCAATCCGGTGCGCCGGGACAGCCCGGGCAAGCTTCCCCTTCCCGGCCATAGACGGCGAAATTCTCCTGAAAGCGCCCAATCTCACCATCGGCGCGGACGTAATCGCGCAGACTAGACCCGCCAGCGGCAATCGCCTCGATCAGCACAGCCTTGATGGCGGGGGCCAGCCGCTCTGCCCGGGCGCCCGCCACCGTATGGGCGGAACGCCGGGGTGAGATACCGGCGCGGTACAGCGCCTCACAGACATAGATATTGCCAAGCCCGGCGATCACCCGCTGATCCAGAAGTGCGGCCTTTATCGGGGTTCGCTTGCCGGCCAGCGCGGCAGAAAGCCAGGAAGGGGAGATTTCGGCCCCCAGCGGTTCCGGGCCAAGGTCAGCCAGGAGCTTGTGTTGGTCCTCAACCTCGGTTGCCACCAGATCCACGCTGCCAAAGCGGCGCGGGTCCACAAAGCCGATATGCCAGCCGCCTTCCGTGCCGAAGGCCAGATGCTCATGCGCCTCGGGCGGCGCGTTATGGCCGCGCGCGTCAGAAAATACGCCCTGCTTGGCCAGGCGAGGCACCACCGCCGCACCTTCCCGCCGCGCCACCATGCGGCCTGACATGCCAAGATGGATCAGCAGACTCTCCCCGCCTTCCAGCCGCATGAGGATATACTTCGCCCGGCGGCGGAAGCCGACCACGCGCCGCCCGCGCAACCGTTCCGCAAGCCGTGGCGGGAAGGGAAAGCGCATGCCATCGCGGCGCGTTTCGGCCCAGGCGATGCGTTCACCTTCCAGCACGGCCTGAAGGCCGCGCATCACGGTTTCCACTTCCGGCAATTCGGGCATTGGCACTCCCCTTTCTGGCGCCTCGCGGTTATGATGGCGCCATGATTGATCCCGCCGCCCCAGAGACTGATTTCGGTTACCGCAAAATCCCCAAGGCCGAAAAGGCCGGCATGGTGCGCGCCGTGTTCGAAAGCGTGGCACCCAAATATGACGTGATGAATGATTTGATGTCGCTTGGCGTGCATCGGGTCTGGAAACGCATTTTTGTGAATGCCATTGGCGCGGGGCCGCATGACACGCTGCTCGATCTTGCGGGGGGCACGGGCGATATCTCCTTCCTCGCGCTGGAACGCGGCGCGGGGCGGGTGATCCTGACGGATGTGAACCCAGCCATGCTGGAAGTGGCGCAAGGGCGCGCCCTGTCACGCGGGCTGGTTAGCGGGCTTTTCTTCATGTGTGTGGATGCGGAACGCATCCCCCTGCCGGACCGCAGTGTGGAGAGGGTGTCTATCGCCTTTGGGCTTCGCAATTGTACCGACAAGGATGCGGTACTGGCCGAAGCGCGGCGTGTGCTCCGCCCCGGTGGGCGGTTCCATTGCCTGGAATTTTCCAGGGTTGAGGTGGCGGCGCTGGAAGCCATTTACGATACCTGGTCCTTCAAGGCGCTGCCGGTTATTGGCGAATATGTCGCGAAGGACCGTGCTTCCTATGAATATTTGGCCGAGAGCATTCGCATGTTCCCGGATCAGGAAACGCTGGCCGGCATGATGCGCCGCGCGGGGCTGGAGCGTGTTTCCTATCGGAACCTATCGGGCGGCATTGTCGCCATGCATAGCGGCTGGCGGTTGTAAAAAACCTTATTCCGGATCGGGCGGCAGGTCAGGGACGGGCTTGCGGGTGTCTTCCGCCCAATCCGTGCTTTGCTTCATGCGGCTTCGCAGCAGATAAGCCGCACCAAGCCCCACCGCGCCAAGGCCCACGAGCCCGGCAAACCCCATAGCCGCCACGCCGCCAAGGCGCATGACGGCAAGCCCGCAGGCCAGTTTCGGCAAGATCATCCTAGCACCCTATTTTTTTAGGCTTGCATCATCCCCGCCGAGCCCCGGGATTGGCAAGGGCCTTTGCGCCGCGCAGGAACAAAAGGCCCCGGCTTGGGGCAGGCGGTTCACCTGGGTTGCCTCCCCACAATGGGGGCATTCCATCACTTTGCGCGGGGTCATGCCTGTTTCTCATGCTTATCGGGCAAGGGCCGCATGGCGCGAAGCTGCGCGGCAAGCGCCCCCTGCCCGGCCAATTCCGCCAGCAAAGCGGCTTCTTCGCGCGCGGCTTCAAACCCCACCCGATAGCCAGCATAGGTCGCCTGATCCAGGCTTTGGCCAAGTGCCTTGCCGATGGACTGCATGAATGGCTTCTCCCCTGATCCAGGGGCTTTATCGCCCCTTGCAATACCCTGCGCCAGCATGGCTGGTGCCTGAAGGGCAGGAACCATTGCGGCTTGGCACATATTCAACCCGCCCATCCGTCCGGCAATACCCGGCCCCGGCGTGGCTGGTGCCGGATGGGCAAGACCCATTACTGGCGGGCACAAAGCCTGCGCCGGAGGAAGATCGGCAATAGCCAGACCCAGCATGGCTGGAACCCGATGGGCAGGAACCATTATGGGCAGGCACCATTTGCTGCGCCATGGCAGCGCTGGCGGTGGCGATGAGTATTCCAACAAGCGCGGCGCGCAGCATCATGGGGCGGGGTCCTTCATCGGCAAGCTTGAAATGAAGCCATCAATCCTGGCTTTCGGATGACAAGCTTATGGCACTGTAGGGTAAATCAAACCCTTTCCAGAACTGTGGCGATGCCCTGCCCCACACCGATGCACTTGGTGGCAGCCGCGCGCTACAGCTTGCGGTCCTGCATTTCATGCATGGCGGATGCGATCAGCAGCGCATCGCTCATGTCCACGGGATGGTCAAGTCGCAGGCTTTCAGCGCCCGCGGCAATAGCCGGCACCGGCATAGGTTGTACCCAACGGACAAGTGCCTCGGCGACGTATCAGATATTCTGTGATCCCATCCGTCTGGCAATAACCGGCACCCGCAAAGAAGGTGCCGGTTGGGCAGAGCCCATTATGTGCCGGGATATAGCGCGCGACGGTCAAGGAACGGCAAAGGCCTGAACCAATATAGCTGGTGCCCGAGGGGCAGCCCCCACCCAGAAAGGGCACGGTTTGCTGCGCCAAGGCGCTATGTCCGGCGAAGGCAAAGATGCCGAAAAGCGCGAAGAGAACTAGCCTAGCCAAGACTCGTCTCCAACCGAAGCGAACGTCAAAACGCTAAGCTGGGGCGATCAAGCCTGCAATATCAGGCCGCGAAGACTAATCCGTCATCCCATGCGCCAAGCTGATGGCATCGGGTAGTTGCGGGGGAAAGTCGCCTTCCCCCGCAGGCGCGCAAGCAAACCCGCTATTCCGGCTTCACACCCGCAGCACGCAGCACATCGGTGTAGGTCTTCACCCCTTCGCGCACCAGATTCATCACCTGATCCGGCGTTTCATAGCCAGCGCGCGGCACAACGCCGGCCAATTCATTCAAGCGCGGGGCGCTTTGCTGAATGGCCGCGCGGAAAGCCGCCCCCAACGCCGCCACAATCGGCGCCGGCGTGCCGGCTGGGGCCAGCATCGGGAAGAATTCCTCAAAGATAAAGCCTGGAATCCCAGCTTCGGTCGCGCTCGGCACATCCGGCAAGGCGGGGCTCCGCTGGCTTGATGCGACGGCAAGCGCCCGCAGCCCACCACCGCGCACCTGGCCAAGGCATGATGCCATGGTGGGCGTGCCGAATTGCGCTTCACCGCTCACCAAGGCCGCCACACCCGGCCCGCCGCCGCGGTAATGCACCAATTCGAATTGCGCGGCGCTGATGCCGCGGAAGATCTCGCCCGCCAAATGCACGCCGCTGCCAATCCCGGCCGAGGCAAAGTTAAACCGCCCCGGATTGGCGCGCAGCAGCGCGATAAGTTCTGCCGCCGTCGTCACTGGCGTGCGTGGGTTGGCCACCAGCACATGCGGCGAAAACCCGGCCACCGCGATGCCAACGAAATCATTGATGGTGTCATAAGGCACACGCGCCACCAGCGCGGGCACGGAAGCATGGGCACTATTGATCAGCACCGTATAACCATCAGCGGGGGAGCGCGCGACATTTTCCGCGCCAATCACGCTGCCCGCGCCGGCGCGATTTTCCACCACCACGGGCTGGCCCAGAATATTGCCCGCCGCTTCCGCAATGATGCGGCCCACAATATCGTTGGACCCACCTGGCGCAAAGGGAACCACCAACCGCACAGGGCGTGTCGGGCGCCAAGCGGCCTGCGCGCGCACCGCATTCGGGGCAAGCCCCGCTGCCAAAGCCAAGCCAAGCGCTGTTCTGCGTTGCATCATTTTTGCTTTTCTCCCTGTTCGTGCGGCGGCGCTTACCCTGCCCCGCTTTGCTATGTGACTTTTCCCGGCCTTTCAGCCTTACGTTTCAGCTTCTAACCCAAGCGCTGCCTCGGGAAAATAGCCAAGGGGTCTCGACGATCGCCCCTTGCCGCCCCAATCTCGTCCCATGACCGAAAATCCGCTGCTGACCCCCTGGACCACCCCCTTTGGCCTGCCGCCCTTCGCGGCGATTGAACCCGCCCATTTTCAGCCTGCCTTTGAAGCGGCCATGGCAGCGCATCGCGCGGAGGCCGCCGCAATCGGCGCCAATCCTGCGGCGCCGAGCTTCGAAAACACCATCCAAGCGCTGGAAGGCGCGGGCCGGCTGCTCAGCCGTATCGGCGCAACCTTCTTCAACCTGGCGGCGAGCCACGCGACGGACGCGTTGCAGCAGGTGGAACGCGAAATGGCGCCGAAGCTTGCCGCACATCGCATGGCCGTGGCGCTTGACCCGGCAATCTTCAAGCGCGTCTCTGCCCTGTACGAAACGCGAGGCGCGCTGGCGCTCGCCCCCGATCAGCATCGCCTGCTGGAACGGCTATATCTACGCCTGACGCGCGCTGGCGCGGGGTTGGATGCGAAGGCGCGGGCGCGGCTGGCGGAAATCTCCACACGGCTTGCCACGCTGCACACTGGCTTTGGCCAGAATGTGCTGGCCGATGAGAATGAATGGCGCCTGGTGCTGACCGAAGCTGAT
>CAMCZJ010000168.1 GCA_945886995.1 Asaia bogorensis | reverse complement strand
CGTATTGACCCTCGTGGCAATCTTTACCTCAGATACTTGGCTTATGTTCGCGCTTTCAGGCCATTGGCGCTGCTGATGGAGAATGTCCCTGACATCATGCACTACGGTGGGCACAACGTGGTGCAGGAGATTGTCGAGACGCTTGACGCGATGGGCTACGATGCCCGTTATTCACTCATCAATACCGCCTTTCACGGCGTGCCGCAGATGCGAGATAGGGTTTTTCTTATCGCCTATCGGAGAGAACTCGGAATCATACCCAGCTTCCCACGCGCGTCCAATCACATGACACTTCCCACGGGCTATGCGGGTACTCGGGCAGTTGCGCTTCGCTATGTGGACCTCCTCGGTGGCTCTGGATACGCACAGGCCGATCTGGGCAGTCCGTCCCTACCCTTCGCGGTGACGGCTTCTGAAGCCATTGGTGATCTGCCCACCATACGCGGCGACAGTGTGCGCCGAGGTGCGCGACGGTTCAGCCCTGATACATTCATGCCCTACAGGCCAACAAATCAGGTGAGCCCGTATGCCGCGCTGATGCGCCAATGGCCAGGCTTCGAAAGTCAACATGGCGTTATCGATCACGCCATTCGATGTTTACCTCGGGATGGTGCGATATTTGCTGCCATGCCTGAGGGGGCAGAGTATCCTGAAGCACATCGTGTCGCTCACCGGCTTTTTGAGGCCGAGGCTGTCCGGCGCAGTATCACGCGCCGAATGAAAGCGTGGGCAGAGTTAGAGAGCGAAATGGTACCGCCCTATGACCCAACAAAGTTTCCCAACAGGTGGTGGAAGCTGCGGCGCGATTATCCGGTCCGGACTCTCATGGCCCACATCGGAAAGGATACTTATAGCCATATCCATTGGGACGGTGCGCAAGCCCGAACCATCAGCGTTCGTGAGGCTGCCCGCCTCCAAAGCTTCCCCGACGGATTTCAATTCGAAGGAACAATGAATCCAGCATTCCGGCAAATTGGCAACGCAGTACCGCCCCTTATGGCCAAGGCGCTTGCTGACGTCATGTATGGCGCGCTCAGACGCACCGCTCTCAGCTTGCCGCCGACTTTGGATGCCTTTTAACCATCGTCGGCGTCGAGAGGTGGAAGAATAATCTCGTCACTCCAAATCAATCCCTCCGCATCCGTTGGCACCGTGAATGCATCAGCCTTGATGCCACCAAACATTGCGGCATCGTGTGCACTTAGGAGCCGTTGAGCAAGCCTTGAAATATCATCGGATATCCGCATTCGGGCGCCGTCGCCACCAAGCAGATAAATGCGCGCAATCCTAAACGCCAATTGGCTTTCCGCAGCTTCGACTATCTCGCCCAAAGAGAGGTGAAATGCGCGCTCGAATGGTCCTTGCGTCGTTTTTGCATCCACCCTACCAGCAAGTGGGCCACCTCTGATGTCAAAATCAAAAGGCGCAAATCCATCACCGTGTTCCGGCTCGGCTGTCCACTCGAAATCTACCCCTATTCTATCAAAGTAACCATTCAGCAGCGCTTCGCCCTCTCGGCCCACGCTTTCCGCCGCGGTTCGACGAGACGCAATCTCTTTCGCGCTAACGCGCGGTCGCTGCCCTCGGCGTCGCGCAATGATTCCCGCCGATCCACCAAGCGCGGCATCTTCGACAAGGTCTGCGTCTTCCGGGCTTAGCACCAAAAATCTTAGCGGGTGATCATTCGGCACGCCCGTCAGCTTGAGCGCCTCTAGGATATCGTCAGCCTCGATTGGGTGCATGGTCTTGGGAGGGCGTTTCGGAAACGCTCGGCGGAAGTAATCCACCAAGGCGATATCTTCTGACGCTTGGCTGGCCAGCAGCACCAACTGCACATGACGGGGTTTCCCGCGCCCCGTAAATGCAAGGACTGCCAAGTCGTCCCGTTGTAGAACGTTAAAGCGCCCTTCCTCACCAATCGGATCATTAACGAGTGTACCGTTCAGGCGCCAGTTTTTTGACCCTGGCGAGCGAACTATCTTGAAATTGTCGATGGCCGCCTGGGCGGCTGCGGGACCATATATGGTTGTGTCAACTCTTACGCGCCCGCCTTCAGCCTCAGCCAATGCTGCGAGGTCGGGGTAGAATATCGTTGTAGTGGGGTCAGCGTTGAGGTTTATTCCTTTCAGGTTAGTATTCGCAAAAGCACGCAACAGGGATCGGAACCAAGCCAGATCGCTGCCGGCCAGATGCTTTACTGCATAGAAATCAGGCATAACCAACCCCCGCCTCGGTCCAAACCAATCGCCTTTTACAAGAGTTGCGCCAAATTGTTTATAGGTACCTGGGCAGCAGCCGCAACAGTGAGCGTCCGGTGGCGATACCTTTCCGTCAAGGTCCTCACAGACAACTCTTCGAGCGATTGTATGTAAAGTGTAAAGCGACACTTGACATTTACCGCCCGTCACGTTCATGGCTTCGCCCATGACCAACGCACAACCCATCCGCCTGAAAACCCCCGCCCATCCCGGCGGCTTCATCAAGCATGAGGTGATTGACCCCCACGGGCTTTCCGTCACGGAAGCGGCCAAGGTGCTGGGTGTCACGCGGCCCGCGCTTTCGGCGCTGTTGAATGAACGGGCGGCGCTTTCGCCCGAAATGGCGATCAGGGTCGAAAAAGCCTTTGGCGTTTCGATGGATACTTTGCTGCGCATGCAGGGCAGTTTTGATATCGCGCGCGCCCGCCAACGCGCGGGGCAGATCAAGGTAGCCCGCTTCAAGGCGCCAGCGCGCAAGCCCGAAACCACCATGCGGGGCTGATTGCGCGGCGGCACCTGAACCCCACCCTGTCCAACGCGCGGCCCTCGCGCTAAAGCCCCACCATGCGCTTCGAACCCACACCCCGCCCCGCCCTTGCTGAAATCCCCGGCTCCTTGATCCGAGAGGTCTCGGAAGTCGGGCGCTATATGCCAGATGTCATTCCCCTCTGGTTTGGGGAACCGGATACGGTCACGCCGGATTTCGTGCGGGAAGCGGCGAAGCTGGCGCTGGATGAAGGCAAAACCTTCTACGCGCCCAATCCCGGTATCCCCCCACTGCGGGAAGCCATCGCGGCTTACCTCAAGCGCAATAATCGCCCTGTCGGCACAGCGCGCGTGGCCGTCACGGCATCGGGCGTCAATGCGCTGATGCTGGTGGCGCAGGCGCTGCTCTCACCGGGGGATCGTGTGGTGATCCCGGCCCCCGCCTGGCCCAATATGGATGGCATTGCGCGCGTGATGGGCGCGGAAGTGGCGGATATGCCGCTGCGCCTCATGAACGGTGTCTGGCGCGCGGATTTGGATGAATTGCTGGCGGCCATCACGCCTGACACAAAGCTGCTTTTCCTGAACAGCCCCGGCAATCCCACGGGCTGGACGCTGAATGCCGAAGAACAGCGCGCCATTCTGGCCAAATGCCGCCAGACCGGCACCTGGATCCTTTCAGATGATGTCTATGAAAGGCTCTATTTCGCCGGCGATGCCGCGCCGTCCTTCCTTGAAATTGCGGATGAACAGGATCGCGTGGTCTCAGTCAATTCCTTCTCCAAATCCTGGGCGATGACCGGCTGGCGGCTCGGGTGGATTGTGGCGCCGCCGGCTTTGATGGATGCCATCGGCAAGCTCAATGAATTCAATATGTCATCCGCGCCCACCTTCATCCAGCATGCCGGTGTGGTGGCGCTGGATAAGGGAGATGCCTTCATCGCGGAAACCCGCGCGCGTTATCTGAAGGCGCGCGATATCGCCCATGCCGCGCTTTCCACCGTGCCCGGCATCACCGCACCGCGCCCGGATGGCGCGATGTATCTTTTCCTGAAGGTGGAAGGCTGCACGGATAGCCTGGCGCTCGCGAAATCCCTGCTGCATTCGGCGCGGGTTGGTATTGCGCCGGGTGCCGCCTTCGGCGCGGGCGGGGAAGGCCATTTGCGGCTGTGCTTCGCGCAAAGTGAGGCACGCATCCGCGAAGCCAGCGGGCGTCTGGCTGAAGCCTTGTCTAAGCGCTGATCAGCTAGGCCGACGCAGCTCCCCGGCGAATTCCAGAATTTCACGAGACCGCGTAACCCGGCTGCCCCAGACGCGGTCAAATTCCGCAATCATTTTGGCAAGCGCGGGTGAACCCGGCAGGGCCTCAGCCGCGGCCAGGCTTGGAAATTCGTAGAAGGCGAAATGGAGCGAAGGGTCCGTCCGGCTCCAGCAGCGCCAGGCATGGGCAACGCCAAAGGCGGCCAGTGCGTCGGGCAGATGTTCCTTTTCATACCAGGTATCGAAAGCGGACCGGTCGGCTGGGTCTGCCACCACAGCGCGCACCATGAAGAAAGCCTTGGACATGCTTGATCCCCTGAATTCCGCGCGGCGGCTGCCGGCGTATTGCGGGGGAAAGCCTAGGGGATTTTCAAGCCAAGCGTAATCACTTGCTTAAATGTCGCTTGCAATCGGCGCCGGGTGTCGGAAGATGGGTCATCGCCCTTTGCCGGGCGGTCATCACAAAGGGGTGGAAATGTTCTCTCATATTTTTGTCGGCGCGGATGACGTGGCCGTTGCCAAGAAATTCTATGATGCGGTGCTGGGTGTCATTGGTGTTGCGGAAGGCAAGATGGACCCGAAGGGGCGCGTCTTTTACCGCACGCCAACCGGCACGCTTGGCATCAGCAAGCCGATTGATGGCAAGGCCGCGTCAGGCGCCAATGGCGGCACGATTGGTTTTGCCTGCGACAGCCCAGAAAAGGTGAAGGCCTTCCATGATGCCGGCGTGGCCAATGGCGGCACCAGCATTGAAGACCCGCCCGGCTGGCGCGAAGGCGGCGCGGTGCGGCTTTACCTGTCTTATGTGCGCGACCCTTACGGCAATAAGCTCTGCGCGCTGCATCGCGGCGGGTAAGGCCACGGCGAAATCAAACGGGGTCGCGCCACGCGATGCGCGGTCCCGATGATGTTATGAAGGAAAATTTGGTAGCGGCGAGCGGACTTGAACCGCTGACCCCGGCATTATGAGTGCCGTGCTCTAACCAGCTGAGCTACGCCGCCGAACAGGCCAGCGAGTTAGGCCGCCGCCCGATCACTGTCAACCGAAAGCCGCGCCCGCAGGAAGCCGCCGCCTAATACGCGGTCCCCATCATACATCACGCATGCCTGGCCGGGCGCGATCACGCCGGGTTCATCCAAAACCACGCGCAAAAGCCCTGCGCCTGCATCCCAGGTTACCTCAGCCGCGCGGGGCACCTCGCGCGCACGCAGCTTCACCGCACAGCGGAGCGGCGCGGCAGGTGGCGCAATCAGCCAATTCACCTCACCCACCTCAGCGTCCCGCCGTTCAAGGCCGGCACGCGGCGCCAGCACAATGCGGCGCTTCGGTGCATCCACCGCGGCCACGTAAAGCTTTTCCTCGCCATCCCAGGAAGCCTGACCCAGGCCCCGCCCCTGCCCCACCGTGAAGCCGGAAATCCCGCCATGCTGGCCCAAAACGCGGCCATCGGCATGGATGAATTCGCCGGGTTCAGCCGCATCGGGGCGGAGCTTACCAACAAGCGCATCGTAACGCCCGGCGGGCACAAAGCAGATATCTTGGCTGTCCGGCTTTTCCGCGACCGCCAGGCCAAGCCGTGCGGCGGCAGCGCGTACCGTGGCTTTGTCCGGCATGTCACCCAAGGGGAAGCGGGCCATGGCAAGCTGTGCGCTTGTGGTGGCGGCAAGGAAGTAGCTTTGGTCCCGTTCAGGGTCCACGGCGCGGTGCAATTCCGCGCCATTCGGCCCTTCGATGCGCCTTGCGTAATGGCCGGTAGCCAAAGCCTCGCACCCCAAATCCTCGGCCATTGCGACCATATCGCGGAATTTCACGGTTTGGTTGCAGCGGATGCATGGCACGGGGGTTTCGCCGCGCGCATAGCTATCGGCGAAATCACGCATCACATCGCGGCGGAAAATCTCTTCGCGGTCCAAAACGTAATGCGCAATGCCGAGCCTATCCGCCACGCGCCGCGCATCCATAATATCCTGCCCCGCACAGCAGGCGCCTTTTTTCTGCAAGGCCGCGCCGTGATCATAAAGCTGCAAGGTGGCGCCAATAACCTCATGCCCGGCTTCCTGCAGCAGCGCGGCAACCACGCTGCTATCCACCCCGCCCGACATGGCCACCAGCACGCGCATCCTCACGCCCGCCCCACCGCATCAAGCCCCTGCTGCCAGAAGCGCTGTTCCAACCGCGCCGCTTCGGCGAAATCCGCTGCCAAGCGCGCGAAACGCGCTTCCCCACCATGGGAGACACCAAGCGCATCAATCCGCCGCGCCGCCGCATGGGCCATTTCCTGATAGGAAGCGGCGCCATAGGTATCAATCCAGGACTGGTAAGCGTTGCCATCACGCTGGCGCGCGGGGTCCGCGAGAATCCGCAGCGCCACCTGCGCGTAGCCCACGGTGCAGGGCACCAAAGCCACTTCAAGGTCCAGAATATCGCCGGCATAGCCGCGATCCAGCACCCAGCGGGTATAGGAAACTGTCTCGGCCGTTTCAGGCACGGAAACCACATCCGCTTCCGAAAGCCCCCATTCGGCGCAGTATTTCAGATGAAGCTTGGTTTCATCCAGAATGGCGAGCACCGCAGCCGCCTTGTCGCGCATCGCGGCCAGGCTTTCGCCCTTCAGCACCGCCAGCGCCTTGGC
>CAMCZJ010000167.1 GCA_945886995.1 Asaia bogorensis | reverse complement strand
GCGCCGCATCCCGCGCGAGCGGCGCGCCATCCACCAGAAAAATCAGTGGCCGCCGCCCTCCGGCAACGCGCAGCACCACCGGTCCCGCGCCTTCGGCCAGCACCGCGCCGGGCGGGGGGAATATCAAGCGCAGCGGATCACTCCCCAGGGCGGCCACCTGCGTATCTGGGTGGCTGGGTGCGCGTTCCAGCGGCGCTTCCGGCAGCAGGGCGAAAAGCCTGGCGAGCACCGGCAAGGCAGCGTCCCGCCCCGTGAGGCCCGGGATTGGCGTGCCATCGGGCCGCCCCACCCACACCCCGGCCACGTGCCGGCCATCAAAACCAAAGGCCCAGGCATCCCGCCCACCCCAGGAAGTGCCGGTTTTCCACGCCACCCCGCGCGGCCCGCCGCCCGGGAATTCCTGCACCAATACCCCCGCCACCGCCGCCGCCGCGCGCGCTTCCAACACCGGCGCGCCGGCGCCTTGCCCCGGCGTGAAGCGCAGCGCCCCCGCCCGCCCGCCATCGCCGAGCAGCGCATAAAGCCCGACCATATCGCGGAGCGTCGTCCCGGCGCCGCCGAGCGCCAGCGGCAGGGACGCATCCACCCCACGCGGCAACACTGGCGCCGCCCCAGCAGAACGGAGCGATGCCGCAAACCGCGCCGACCCCACCCCATCCAGCAAAGCGACCGCTGGCAGGTTGAGCGAAAGCCGCAGGGCCTCAGCCGCCGTGATGCGGCCCACAAAACCCCGATCAAAATTCTCTGGCGCGTAGGCGCCAAAGCGGCGCGGCAGATCGGAAAGCAGCGTATCGGGGCGTACCAGCCCCTGTTCAAACGCCATGGCATAGAGAAAGGGTTTCAGCGCAGAACCAGGCGACCGGGTGGCACGCGTCAAATCCAAGGACCCGGCGCGGTTCTCGGCGCCAAAGGCCCCACCCACCAAGGCGCGGGTTTCGCGCGAGCGTAGATCAGCGATGATGAGCGCCACACTGGCACGTTCCGGCAACCGCGCCAGAGCCTCAAGCGCCAGTCTTTCGCTGGCGCGTTGCAGCCCGGCATCCAGGCTGCTGCGGATGGGCGAATTGCCCCGCCGCGCCAATTCCCGCGCCAGATGTGGCGCCAGGCCCGGCATGGGCAGCCGCGTGCTTGGCAGGGGCGCCGCCAGCGCCAAGGCCTGATCTTCCGGGGAGAGCATCGCGGCACCCCGCCGCCGCAACACATCATCCCGTGCGGCGCGCGCCGCTTCCGCATGGCGATCAGGGCTGAGGGCTGCCGGGCGGCGGGCCAGCGCGATCAATAGCGCCGCTTCCGCCGCATCAAGCCGGTTCGCGGGTCGGCCAAACCAAGCCAGCGAACCTGCACGCATGCCTTCAATATTGCCGGTTTGCGGGGCGAGGGTCAGCCAGATGCTCAGGATGTCACGTTTGCTGAAGCGCGCTTCCAATTGAAAGGCGCGGAAGATTTCAATCGCCTTGGCACGCAGCCCGCGCGGGCGCGGTTCCAACAGCCGCGCCGCCTGCATGGTGAGGGTCGAACCGCCAGAAACCACGCGCCCCGCGCGTAACCATTGCCCCGCCGCGCGGCCAAGTGCCAAGGGGTCAATCCCGGGGTGTTGGTAGAAGCGCCGATCCTCCGCCGCAATCAGCAGATCGAGCAGAATGGGGGAGACATCTTCGGGCCGCGTCGCCAGCCGCCAAAAGCCCCCCGGCGCGGGCAGGACGGAAAGGATACGCCCGTCACGATCCTGCACCTCTACGCCCACCGCATGCAGGCGCGAGAGGTTCGGCGGGAAAAGCCGATCCAGCGCGAAGGGCGCCAGCAGCAGCGCGGCAAGACACGCGGCGAATACCCATAGCCACCGCTTGCGCAGCTTGGCGCGCGGCAGCTTCAAAGGCGGTCCCTGTCCTGATGCATCAGGCGCATGTCATTCGCGGTCGCTGGATCATGTCAAGCAAAAGCTGGCGCGTACCCCTGGGCGGCTTCCTGAATTCCGATAAGCTCCGCCAAAGCGCGCGCTATTGACGGGCGCGTGATGAAGGGGGCGGCCATGGCGATCAGCATCGGCATTGTGGGCTTGGGGCAAATCGCGCGTAAGCGGCATTTGCCGGCGATTACGGGCAATGCCGGTTTTACCTTGGCAGGGCTCGCGGACCTTGGCGGCGGGGAAACCATTGCCGGTTTGCCCATCTACACGGACCATCAGGCCATGTTCGCCGCCTGCGCGCTGGATGCAGTGGCAATCTGCACGCCACCAGCGGCGCGCTTTGCCATTGCGCGCGATGCGCTGCTCGCGGGCAAGCATGTCCTTTTGGAAAAGCCACCCGCCGCGACAATGGGCGAGGCTGAGGCGCTGGTAGAATTGGCGGTGCGCTGCGGGCGCGTTCTCTATGCCTCCTGGCATTCGCAATGCAATCGCGCGGTAGAGGCTGCGCGGATGTTTCTCGCGGATAAGCATTTGGCCAAGCTGCGCGTGGATTGGCATGAGGATTTTCGCGTCTACCACCCCGATCAAGAATGGATCTGGCAGGTTGATGGGCTTGGTGTTTTCGACATGGCGATCAATGCGCTGTCGGTGATCAGCAGGATCTTCGCGGCGCCACCTTTCGTGCAGAGCGCGGAGTTGCATATCGCCACCAACCATGCCGCGCCTCTCGCTGCCACGATCCGCTTCGGCAGCCTTGATGGCGCCGGACCTTTGGAACTGCATGCAAATTGGGGCCATGTCGGCCCGGATCAGCGGGAACTGCACATCACAACGCGCTGCGGCCATGAAGTGGCGTTGCTCGATAGCGGGGGTACTCTGGTGATTGACGGAAAGGTGACAATGCAGGAAGCGCGGGAGGAATACCCGATGCTCTATGCCCGCTTCGCCGAATTGCTGCAGCGTGGTGAGAGCGAGGCGCATCTGACGCCGCTGCAAATGACGCTGGATGCGCTGGCGCTCGGCAAGCGCATGGCACTGCCGCATTTTGAGGCTTAAGCATTTTCAAGCCAAGTGGAGACACTTGGCGACTCGGAAAATGCGACCAAACAAAATTTAGTGCGCGCCGCGTGAACGAATGTGAACGGGGGGCGCACTAATCGCTGTCCGCCCAGGTTGAAGGCCCGGGCGGATCAGACGCTAGGTTAAGCCGCCTTCAGCGCGGCGCGGATTTCCGTGACCGCCTCATCAATCATCGGTGCTGTCACATCCAGATGCGTGCAAGCGCGCACGCGCCCGCCAAGACCGCTGACCGCAATGCCGCGCATTTGCAGCTTTTCCTGCAAGCGCGCGACATCCATGCCCGTGCCGCTGATATCGAAAAACACCAGATTGGTTTCCGGGTCTTCCACCTTCACGCCTTCAATCTGCGCCAGGCCCCGCGCCAGAGTCTTGGCATTGGCATGGTCATCCGCCAACCGATCAATATTGTGATCCAGCGCATAGATGCAGGCAGCAGCGCAAATGCCGCCCTGGCGCATGGAACCGCCCAAGCGCTGCTTCCAACGCCAGGCGCGGCCAATGAATTCATTGCTGCCACACAGCACGGCGCCGAGCGGTGCGCCCAGCCCCTTGGTGAAATCCAGCCAGACGCTGTCATATGACGCGACCATATCCTTGGGCGCGATGCCGGCGGCGACACAGGCATTCATCAGCCGCGCGCCATCCATATGCGTGGCCCAGCCTTCACCATGCGCCACGGCGGCCACGGCATTTAGTTGCGCCAGCGGCCACACCGCACCACCACCGATATTGGCGGTTTGTTCCACTTCCAACAGCCTTTGCGGCGGGGTGTAGCGGGTTTTCGGGCGAATGGCGCCGCGGAGGTCATCAGCGGTGAACATGCCCTTCGGCCCGCGCATCGGCATGATCTGCACGCCGGTCAGCGCGGCATGGGTGCCGCCTTCGCTATGCAGGATGTGGCTCGTTTCATGCGCCACCACCTCATCACCCTTTTGGCAATGCGTCAGGATCGCGATCACATTGCACATGGTGCCGGACGGCAAATACATCGCCGCTTCCTTGCCCATCAGCGCGGCCATGCGGTCGCATAGCTCATGCACCGTCGGGTCATCGCCATGCTGCTCATCGCCCACTTCGGCGCGCATCATGGCGTCCTTCATGGCGGGCGTCGGGCGGGTTTGCGTATCGGAATAGAGGTTGATGTGAACAGGCGGCGCACCTGGCGGCGGACGGTTCGGAGCATGGACCATGGCGGTATTCCCTTATTTGGTGGGACCAAGATGCAACGTGCTGAGGCTTTCTGCCAGGGGGTGGCGCCGGCTTCCTATGCGGGGGCAAAACTGCGAGGCTTGATGCCTGAAGACCGCAAGGGGGAGCCACCATGCCCGATATCCGCAAGCTCGTGTACCTGCGTGAGGAGAGCTTCGCCGAGGCCGGGCGCGTGGCACCACGCCCCATCATCCGCGCCGTGGCGCTGATCCTGATCGGCAATCCCTTCGCCGGGCGATATCAGGAGGATTTGTCGCCCCTGGTGGAGCTTGGCCCCGCGCTTGCGGCCCGTGTGGCGCCGGAATTGGTGAAGCTGCTGGGCGGGCCTGCGGTTTCCTATGGCAAGGGTGCGATTGTGGGCGCGGCCGGGGAATTGGAACATGGCGCTGCGATTCTGCACCCAGCCCTTGGCCGGCCGCTGCGGGAAGCGATTGGCGGGGGCGCGGCCATCATCCCATCCTCGGCCAAGATGGGCGGACCTGGCAGCGCGCTAGACCTGCCGCTTGGGCATAAGGATGATGTCTGGTCGCGCGGGCATTTTGACGCGATTACCGTGAGCCTTGGCGATGGCCCGCGCCCGGATGAGATTCTGGTGGTGATTGGCCTGGCCGATGGCGGGCGGCTGCTGCACCGGATTGGGGAAGGGGCGCCGAGATGATGCGCATTTTGCTGTCCGGCTTCATCGCCGGCGCGCTTTCAGTCGTGATCTTCCATCAGGGCAGCGCCTTTTTGTTGCATCATGTCGGCAATGATATCCCGGCGGTGGTGGCGGTTTTTGGCAAGGCGGCGGCGCCCTTCAATATGGCACCCACAAAACCGCTTGGCGTGCCGGCCATAGCCTCCCAATGTTTTTGGGGCGGGGTTTGGGGCGCGGTGCTGGCGTTCATCTTGTCGCGGCGGCTTTTACCCGCGCTGGCCTTTGGCGCGATTTTCGGCGCGCTGGCGCTGACCGTGGCGGCGCTGACACTGGTGCCTTATCTGAAAGGCTCGCCGGGCTGGAATGGCGCCATTCCCTGGCGTGGGTTGCTCTTTAATGGCGCCTGGGGTTTCGGCGCGGCGCTGCTGTTGCTGAAGCCATTATCGCTGCGGGCATGAAGTGATAAAAAAAACCCGCCTGCGTTGCCACTGGCGGGTTTCTTGAACCGGCTGGGCGGCTCTCACGCCGCCTCACTCTCCGCGCGGCGCGCATTGCGCTTGCGTTCATTCGGATCAAGGTAGCGCTTGCGCAGCCGAATGGCACCCGGCGTTACCTCAACCAGCTCATCATCTTCGATATACGCAATGGCCTGTTCCAGGCTCATCTTGCGCGGCGGGATCAGCAGCAGCGCCTCATCCTTGCCGGCGGCGCGGATATTGGTCAGCTTCTTTTCCTTGATCGGGTTCACTTCCAGATCATTGTCGCGCGAATGCTCACCCAGGATCATGCCGACATAAACCTTCACGCCGGGGTCAACAAACAACGTGCCGCGTTCCTGCAAATAGAACAGCGCGTATTGGATGGCTTCCCCATCCGAATTAGAAATCAGCGACCCATTGCGGCGGCCTTCAATGGAACCCGCCCATGGGCGGTAGCCCAGGAATAGCCGGTTCATCATGCCCGTGCCGCGCGTATCGGTCAGGAATTCGCCGTGATAGCCAATCAGGCCGCGTGACGGGATGTGGAAGGTAAGCCGCACCTTGCCGCCGCCCGAAGGCCGCATATCCTGCATCTGGCCCTTGCGGAGGGACATCTTCTCCACCACCACGCCGGAATAGTTTTCATCCACGTCAATCAAAGCTTCTTCGAAGGGTTCTTCACGTTCGCCGGTTTCGGGATTGTCGCGCGTCAGCACGCGCGGGCGCCCGATCGTCAGTTCAAACCCCTCACGCCGCATGGTTTCAATCAGCACACCAAGCTGCAATTCACCACGGCCAGCCACTTCAAAAGCGTCAACTTCTTCGCTGATCTTCACCTTGATCGCGACGTTGCCTTCGGTTTCCTTGAACAACCGATCACGAATCTGACGCGACGTGACCTTCTTGCCCTCACGCCCACCCAAGGGGCCGTCATTGATGCGGAAGGTCATCGCGAGCGTCGGCGGGTCCACCGGAATGGCCGGCAGCGCTTCCGTCACTTCCGGCGCGGCGATGGTATCCGGAATGGTCGCATCCGAAAGCCCGGCAATGGCGATGATATCGCCCGCCTGCACTTCTTCCACCGGCACACGATCAAGGCCCGAGAATGTCATGAGCTTGGTCAGGCGGCCGGTTTCCACAACCGACCCATCCTGGCGCAACACGCGCACCGGCATATTGAGGCGCGCAACACCTTGTTCCACGCGCCCGGTCAGAATACGGCCCAGGAAATTGTCGCTTTCCAGGATGGAGGCATTCATCGCGAAGGGCTTTTCCAGATCAACCTTCGGCGCCGGCACATGGGACAGGATCAGGTCGAAAAGCGGCGCCAAATCCTTGCGCGGGCCTTCCAGTTCCAGATCCGCCCA
>CAMCZJ010000166.1 GCA_945886995.1 Asaia bogorensis | reverse complement strand
AACCTTCTGGATCACCCCTATTTCGAATTGATCCGCCATGACGTGACCTTCCCGCTTTATGTGGAAGTAGATGAGATCTACAACCTCGCCTGCCCCGCATCACCCATCCATTACCAGCATGACCCGGTGCAGACGCTGAAGACCAGCGTACATGGCGCGATCAATATGCTGGGGCTGGCGAAGCGCTTGAAGGCGCGCATCCTGCAAGCCTCCACCAGTGAGGTCTATGGCGACCCGAATGTGCATCCGCAGCCCGAGGAATACTGGGGCAATGTGAACCCAATTGGGCCGCGTTCCTGTTATGATGAAGGCAAGCGCTGCGCAGAGACATTGTTCTTCGATTACCATCGCCAATTCCGCCTGCAAATCAAGGTCGCGCGCATCTTCAACACCTATGGCCCGCGCATGCACCCGAATGATGGGCGCGTTGTTTCCAACTTCATCGTCCAGGCGCTGCGCGGTGATCCCATCACCATCTATGGCGATGGCAAGCAGACGCGGTCC
Organism: Asaia bogorensis; assembly: GCA_945886995.1. Lineage (GTDB taxonomy): Bacteria > Pseudomonadota > Alphaproteobacteria > Acetobacterales > Acetobacteraceae > Neoroseomonas > Neoroseomonas bogorensis_A. The sequence continues at coordinate 6,197 of CAMCZJ010000166.1, read as the reverse complement.
TTTTGCTTTGTATCAGACCTGGTCGAAGGTTTGCGCCGCCTGATGGATTCACCGGAAGACACAACGGGGCCGATCAACCTTGGCAATCCTGGTGAGTTCACCATGATCGAATTGGCCGAAGCCGTGATCCGGCTGACCGGATCCGCTTCCCGCATGGTTTTCCGCCCTGCCCCGGTTGACGACCCGCGCCAACGACAGCCAGATATCACAAAGGCGCGCGGCAGGCTTGGCTGGGAACCGACCATCCCGCTGGAACAAGGCCTGGTGCATACCATCGCCTATTTCGACAAGCTGCTCTCCAAGGGAGCCGCCTGAGCATGCGCATCCTGCTCGCCATCGCGCATTTTTTTCGTGCCGAGGAAGGATCGAACCACAGCTCCACCGATGCGCATCGGCGTGACCAGCGGGCTGCTGCGATCCGGAGCGTGATTGACGCCTGGCGCGGGCATTACGGCCCGGTTTCCAACATCAATGTCTGGCAGAAGAAATTCGAACCCATTGCGGGCGTGGCGGATCAGCTTGACATCATTGTGCTGGTCAATGGCGAGAATCATTTGCTGGATGCCGATTACTGCCGCGCGCGCGGTGTCAGGCTTTATGATGCGAAGCTTGATAACCCGCGGATGCTGGGCTTCGCCGCGCAGAAGATTTTTGCCGATGCGCGTAGCATCTATGATGTCTTCGCCTTTTCGGAAGATGATCTGCGCCCAGGCAGCGGCGACATGATCCCGCGTATCATCGCCTTTCACGATGATTTTGGCTGGCGGCGCGTGCTGTTCCCCAACCGCTTCGAATGGAACCCGCGCGGCCCGACGCTGAAAACCTATATTGATGGGATGCTGCGCCCGGGGCTGCTCGCCCCCTTTGAAGCAGCCTTACCGGATGAGCGGTTTGTCAAAGGCCGCCAGGGGGCAAGGCCACTGACCTTCCAGCGCGCGACCAATCCGCATTGCGGCTTTTTTGCCATCACCACCGAACAACTGACCCATTGGATGGCGCAGCCACATTTCGGCGATCAGGATTGCAGCTTTATCTCACCGCTCGAAAGCGCGGCAACCCTCGGCATTCTGAAGACCTTCCCAATCTACAAGCCCTTTGGCCGCGATATGGGCTGGCTTGAGATTGAGCATCTGGATACGCGTTTTTCCGGCATGAATTTGCCGGGGCGCCGGCCCGCCGCGCCCCAGCAAAGCTGATCAGCGCGGGCGCGGGCCGCTACGCCGCGGGGCCGGGCCGCGCTTGGCGGCGGCGGGAAGTGCCGCCGCAGGCGCGGCCTTGCCGGAGTGCGCGCGCAAATCGGCAATGGTGGCGCGGTTCGTCACCTGTTCCGGGTTCATACGGATTTCCACCAGGGCCGGCTTGCCGGAAGCGAGCGCACGCTGCACTGCGGGCACCAACTCCTCGGTCTTTTCAACAATCTCACCATGGCCGCCAAAGGCTTCAATGAAGCGCGCGAAATCCGGATTGGTGAGCGCCGTGCCGGACACGCGATGCGGATAGGTGCGTTCCTGATACATGCGGATCGTGCCATACATCTGGTTGTTGAAAACCAGAATGATTGGATTGACGGCATGGTGGAAAGCGGTCGCGATTTCCTGCCCCGTCATCAGAAAGCCGCCATCGCCGACAAAGCCAATCACGGGCCGTTCCGGATGCACAATCTTGGCGCCAATCGCTGACGGCACCGCATAGCCCATGGCGCCATTGGTGGGCCCGAGGAAATCCTGCCCCGCGCCCACATGCATGAAGCGCGTGGGCCAGGTCGCGAAATTGCCGGCATCAGTCGTGTAGATGGTATTGGCCGGCAGCGCCTTTTCCAAATCCTGCAACGCTTTCGCGAGGTTGAGCGGCCCTTCGTAATTGGGCGCTTCCGCCTGCTTCAGGCGCGTGGCGCGCAAATCCCGCGTCCAGCCAGCCCAGGCGGGCTTCTTGACGGGTGCAGCAGCCTTGGCCGCCGCGGCAAAGGCATTGAGGTCCGCGGTGATGCCAAGTGTGGGGCGATAGACGCGCCCGATTTCAGCTTGTTCGGGATAGACATGCACAATCGGCGTCGCCCCCGCCATATCCAACAGCGTATAACCTTGGCTGAAAGTCTCACCCAGGCGAGACCCAATCGCAATGATCAAATCCGCATCTTTGGCGTGGGCCACCAGGCCCGGATCGGCGCCGACGCCAAGATCGCCCACATAGTTTTCCGAAGTGCCATCAAAAATCCCCTGCCGGCGGAAGCCCACCGCGACAGGCAAATCATTGGCCAGCAGGAAGTCGCGGATATCGGCCTTGCCCTGATCCGACCAACGCGACCCACCCAATACCGCCAGCGGGCGCTTGGCCTTGCCCAGCATCGCCATCATCTGCGAAACGGCGTCGGGGGCGGGGTGGGGCGGCAACACATTGGCGGGGCCGATATCCGGTACGGCTGCCATCCGCTTTTGCATTTCCTCACTGATCGCGATCACCACCGGGCCCGGGCGGCCAGACACCGCCACATCAAAGGCATGCGCCATCAATTCAGGGATGCGCTTTTCATCATCAATCTGCGTTACCCATTTGGCGATGGGGCTGAACATGCGGCGATAATCAACTTCCTGGAAGGTTTCGCGGTCTGTCTCCTCCACCGGGATTTGGCCGACCAGCAGCACCAGCGGCGTTGAATCCTGCTGCGCCACATGCACGCCAATGGCCGCATGGCAGGCGCCCGGGCCGCGCGTGACAATGGCAACCCCGGGCTTGCCGGTCAGCTTGCCATAGGCCTCCGCCATATGGATTGCGCCGGCTTCAAAGCGGCAGGTCACCAATTGCAGCCGATTGCGCACGGAATAAAGGCCATCGAGCAGATCAAGATAGCTCTCACCAGGCACGCAAAATGCGTGGGTGACGCCTTGGGCCACCAAGGCATCGGCCAAAAGCTTGCCGCCCGTCCGTCCTGCCTGCCCCGTTTTCGCTTCGGCCATAACCGCTTCCCCAATGTTCCAACTGAAGGGGAAACTAGCCCATAACGCCGGGGCTTGAAATCACCCCAGCCCAAGCGGCAGCAACGTTATTCCGCCGCCTGATGACCATGGCTGGCGGCGGGGCGCTTTTCCAAATCCGCAAGCTTGGCGGCAATGGCGCCGATTGGCTTGGTATAGGGTGCCAGCAACAGATACAGGGCCGGCACAGCATAAAGTGTCACGATGGTGGAAAGCGTAATACCCCCCACAATCACCACACCCAAGGCCTGCCTGCTTTCTGCCCCCGCCCCGGTTGCCATGGCGAGCGGCACAGCGCCCAGCACGGTTGCGATGGAGGTCATCAGGATCGGGCGGAGCCGCACGACGGATGCTTCCAGCACCGCATCACGAATGCTCATGCCCCGATCACGAAGCTGATTGGCAAATTCCACCACCAGAATGCCGTTCTTCGCCATCAGGCCGATCAGCAACACCATGCCGATCTGGCTGAACACATTCAATGTCTGCCCCGTCACCCACAGCGCCAATAACCCGCCAGTGACGGCCAGCGGCGTGGAGAGCAGAATGACAAAGGGGTGGATGAAGCTTTCGAACTGGGCCGCCAGCACCAGGAACACCACCAACAGCGCCAGCGCAAAGGTAATGTACAGCGCGCCGGAGCTTTCGCGGAATTCCAGGCTCTGCCCCAGATAGGAAACGCGTGCTTCCTGCGGCAGCACTTCGCGCGCGGTTTGGTCAAGGAAATCCAAGGCCTCACCAAGCGAATAACCCGGCGCGAGAGAGGCCGTGATGGTAATGGCGCGCACGCGATCCTGACGCGAAAGGGTCTGCGCCCGGGCACGTTCGGACAGCGTCACAACATTCGAAAGCGGGACCAACCCGCCACTTCCCGTCCGCACAAAGACATTCTGCAAATCATAAGGCGAAAGTCGCGCTGATTCGGGCGCCTGCAACAACACCTTGTATTCCTGCCCACCCACAACATAAGTGGTAACTTCGCGTGAGCCCATCATGGTTTCAATGGTGCGGCCAACTGCCGCGATGGAAATGCCAAGATCAGCGGCCTTGCGCCTATCAATATCCACGCGGACTTCCGGCTTGGTTTCCTTGAAGTTGTGGTCAAGGTTGAGCAGCCGAGGGTTCGTCCGCGCCTTTTCCAGAAAAGCATCCCGCCAGGCGATCAGCGTGTCATAATCCGGCCCACCAATCACGAATTGTACCGGCGGCTGGAAGCCGCGTTGCCCAAGTGACGGTGGGTTCAAAGCAAAACCACGAATGCCAGGAATGCTCGCCACCATTGGGAAGATTTCGGCGGCGATGGCCTGTTGCTTACGCTCCCGCTCATTCCAGGGGGCGAGGCGCACAAAGACATTGGCGATATTGCCAACAGCAGGGCGCTGGAAGCCGCCAACAGTGGCGAATACCGCATAAGCCTCGCCACTATCCAGATAGCGTTGCAGCAGATTCTCAAGGCGGATCACATGTTCAACCGTGTAGGGGAAGGAAGCGCCTTCTGGCCCGGTGGTCGGGATAATCACCACCCCACGATCTTCGGTGGGGGCGAATTCCTTCGGCAAAGCATTGAACAGCACTACGGCGAAAAGCGACATGGCCGCTGATGCGCCCATCACCAGCACCGGCACCCGCAAGGCACGATCAAGCGTCCAGCGCAGCCCCTCATTCAGCGCGATGAAGAAAGGCTCAGTCATGCGCACCAGAAGGCTTTCACCTTCATGCGCACGCAGCAGCTTGGAACACATCATGGGCGTGAGCGTGAGCGCTATCAGGCCCGAGAATAAGACGGACGCAGCAAGCGCAATGCCGAATTCAGTGAATAGCCGCCCCGTATTACCCCCCATGAAGGAAAGCGGCACGAAAACAGAAATCAGCACAAGCGTTGTCGCAATCACGGCAAAGGCGATTTCGCGTGACCCAAGCAAGGAAGCAAGCAGGGGATCTTCGCCCAATTCAATGCGCCGATGGATGTTTTCCAACACCACAATGGCATCATCCACCACAAGGCCGATGGCCAACACCAACCCCAAAAGCGTCAGCACATTCACCGAAAAGCCGAAAACCGCCATCGGAATGAAGGACGCTACGATGGAAACTGGAATGGCGACGGCGGGGATAATGGTTGCGCGCACTGATCGCAGAAACAGAAAGATCACGCCCACCACCAGCGCCAGCGCAATCATCAGCGCGTGCTCAACCTCATAAATGGATTGCGCGATGAAAAGGCTCTCATCATAGCCAATGGTGGCATCCACGCCGGGTGGTAGCGTTGGCTTGATGCGTTCCAGCTCCGCCTTTACACCATCAGCGACCGCCAACGTATTGGCGGTTGATTGGCGTAGAATGCCAAGGCCGATAGAAGGCCGGCCATTGATACGGTAGCCGCCACGCGTATCTTCCGCGCCAATCTCAACCCGCGCGACTTCGCCGAGCAATACTTGCGCACCGCCCGTGCCGCGCGCCACCACAACCTGGCGGAATTGCTCGGGTGAGCTCATGCGCGTGTCGGTGCGCACCGTCAATTCGCGGGCCGAGCTTTCAAGCCGCCCACCGGGCAATTCAACATTTTCGCGCCGGATCGCGTCTTCCACATCCTGCACGGTCAGGCCGCGCGCGGCTAAGGCTTGCCGGTCCAGCCAAATACGCATGGAAAAGCGCCGTTCACCCAGCACCAATACCTGCGCCACACCTTCCACAATCGCCAAACGATCCACGATGCGCCGGCGCGCAATATCGGTGAGATCAAGCGGTGACAGGGTTTCCGAATTCAGCGCAATCCACAAAATGGGCCGGCTATCGCCATCCACCTTTTGAACAATCGGCGTATCGGCCTGTTCCGGCAGGCGCGCCAGCGCACGCGCCACACGGTCACGCACATCATTGGCGGCACTATCCACATCACGCGTCAGGCGGAATTCAAGCGTGATCTGGCTGCGTTCATCGCGCGATTGGGATTGGATGGACTTGATGCCCTCAATCCCCGCCACGGCACCTTCCAGGATTTCCGTGATCTGATTATCCACAACGGGCGCCGAGGCACCACGATAGGTCGTGACAATCTGGATGATCGGCGGGTCAATCTTCGGGTATTCCCGAATTGGCATTTTATAGAGGGATGCCAAGCCAAGCACGATCAGCATCAGGCTGATCACGGTCGCGAAGACCGGCCTTTTGATCGAGATATCGGAAAGGACCATGGGTTCAGCCCTGCTCAGCTTGTCGGACGCG
>CAMCZJ010000165.1 GCA_945886995.1 Asaia bogorensis | reverse complement strand
CGTGATGCTTCCGATATGTTTTTGGGCCAGCTTTCCGGCGTGACGGACCCGGAGGTAAAGCGCAAGACGATCGGGCGCTTATTCATTGAAGTATTCGAAGAAGAACAGAACAAGCTGGGGGGTGCCGATTTCCTGGCGCAAGGCACGCTTTATCCGGATGTCATTGAAAGCATCTCGGCAACCGGCGGGCCATCCGTCACGATCAAATCGCACCACAATGTCGGCGGCTTGCCCGCCCATATGCGCATGAAGCTGGTGGAACCCTTGCGCGACCTGTTCAAGGATGAGGTGCGCGCGCTTGGGCGGGAACTTGGCATCCCGGAAGAAATCGTGGGCCGCCACCCCTTCCCGGGGCCGGGCCTTGCCATTCGCATCCCTGGTGAGGTGACGCGCGAAAAGGCGGATCTGCTGCGCCGCGTGGATACGGTGTTCCTGGAAGAAATCCGCAACGCCGGGTTGTATGACGCAATCTGGCAGGCCTTTGCCGTGCTGCTGCCCGTGCGCACCGTGGGTGTGATGGGCGATGGGCGGAGTTACGACCAGGCTTGTGCGCTACGCGCCGTCACCAGCACCGATGGCATGACCGCAGATGTCTATCCCTTTGATATGGGCTTCCTCAATCGCGTCGCGGCGCGGATTGTGAATGAGGTGCGCGGGATCAATCGCGTGACCTATGACATTACGAGCAAGCCGCCGGGGACGATTGAGTGGGAGTAGGAAAGGCCACTAACTTTCGCGCGTTGATAACAGAAGAACTCGGACGCGAATTTCACGCAACCAGAAACACCGCTGCACCCGACTGGAATAGCGCCTAATTCAACCGGACACTCGGCCCGGTTGGATGGCTGGGGTGCGGTGAACCCACATCCACATTTTACGCTGCAGGAAAATCCGCAGCCTGTATCGCGGCAGATATACACCAATGCGCCCCATGTTCTACGCGGCATGCAGACAGTGTGCCGTTCAATATGCCGTCAGCCCACCATCCACCGGCAGGATCTGTCCGGTTACCGCTGCGGCCAAAGGGCTTGCCAGATAGGTGATGGCGGCGGCCACTTCCTCGGCGTTTGGGAAGCGGGCAATCGGGATACGGTCCAGCATGCGTTGGCGCCGCGCCGGGTCTGCCAACATGCGCGCGCGCGATGGCGTCAGCACTGTCCCTGGCGCCACCGCGTTCACACGAATGCCAGCCCGCGCCCATTCAATTGCAAGCGCGCGGGTCATTTGCACCAGGCCGCCCTTGGCAATGCTATAGACGGAACGATCCGCGATGCCGACCAGCCCATGGGTGGAAGCAACGCTGATCACAATGCCAGCACGCATTTCTGCAATGCAGCGCGCGCCGAAGCGCGTGGTGAGAAAATAGCTGCCCTTCAGATTCACATTCATCACCTGATCCCATTCGGACCAGGTGACATCAATGGCGGGCTTGGCCAGGGTGCAGCCTGCATTATTCACCAACACCCCGATCGGGCCGAAGGCTTGGGCGGCTTGTTCTAAAAGTGCTGCGATGCTTTCTTCGCTTCGCAGATCAAGCGGCAGGCCAAGCGCACGCCGGCCCCTGGCTTCGATTCCGCTGATGGTTTCAGCAAGACTGCCAATGGCAAGATCAGTGACAATCACATCATGCCCGGCATCGGCCAAGGCAAAGGCGGTGGCCTGACCAATGCCTTCCGTGGCACCCGTGACCAGCGCAGCTTGATGGGTTGGCGCTTTACTCATCATCTAACGCCATGTTGCTTGCCGGCCTTCAAGCTTCAATCGCTTGATAGGTAAGCATATTAATCAGGCGGCGATAGCGTTGCCGCAATTCGCCTGGCGCATGGGCCATGAAGACTACACTCAGGCGTTCTGCCGGATCGGCCCAGAAGTAAGTGCCCCAAACGCCAGACCAGCCAAAGGCGCCGGGTGCACCCATCAGGCCCGAGCCACCACGCGCGAGCCGCACCGCCACCGTTAGGCCAAAGCCATAACCTTCAAGTGCAGGGTCCATGCCGGCCACGCGATTTTCGATGCCCTGCAAATGATCGGATGCCATCCAGGCCACCGTCTGCGGCGCCAAGATGCGCTCGCCATTCAGCGTACCGCCGGCGCGCAGCATCTCAGCAAAGCGCAAATAATCGCTGGCGGTGGAAACCAACCCCGCGCCGCCGGTTTCCATTTTCGGTGCGCGCAGCGGCGCTTCAACCGATTGCGCCGCACCTGTTATGGGGTCTTTCCCGAAGGGCCGGGCGAAGCGCGCCAGTTTTTCTGCGGGCAGCACATAGCCGGTTTCTTCCATGCCAAGCGGGGCGAATACGCGTTCGCGCATCAGCGCACCAAGCGAGGCACCGCCCGCGCGTTCCGCCACGGCGCCCAGCACATCGGTAGAAAGCCCATACTCCCAGACTGTTCCTGGATGATGGCGCAGCGGCAGGCCAGAAAGCGTCTGGGCGAAGCCTTCCGTATCCATATTCTCTGCGACCCAAAAGGAACCGGGGGGCGCCACGGCATGCACGGCAGAACCACTGCGCCCGCCATAAACCAGACCTGTCGTGTGGCGCATGGCATCCTGCACCGTCATGGGGCGGATGGCGGCTTCGGTTTCAATCGGGCCTTCACCCGAAAGCATCGCAGGCGTTGGCTTCGCCACCTGCATATTCATCAGCGGTGGCAACCAGGCACCGACCGGGTCCGTCACCAGCAGCCGGCCTTCCTCAATCAAGGAAAGCGCGACCACACCCGTCACGGGCTTGGTCATGGAGGCGATGGAGAAAATCGCATCCGCCCCCATTGGCGCGCGGCTTTCAGGATCACGAGACCCAATCGCTTCCAGATGCACAAGCTTGCCATCCCGCGCAATGGCGACAACGCAGCCCGGCAGCCTGCCCGCTGCTATTTCGCGTTCCATCGCCGGACGAATGCGCGCAAGCCGCGCAGGCGACATGCCAACCAGTTCTGGCCGCGTCACCGGCAGCGGTGGAGCATCGGATTCAATCACCGGGCTCATGGCGCGTTTTCTCCGACAAAAGGATTGCTCTGCCGTTCCGCGCCGAAGCTGGAAGCCGGCCCATGGCCGCAGAGGAATTGGATGTGATCCCCCAGCGGAAACAGTTTTGTGCGGATGGCATTCAGCAAAGAAGCTGTATCGCCATAGGGAAAATCGGTGCGCCCGACGGAGCCTTGAAACAGCACATCACCCACAATGGCAATCCCCATATCTGGATTGACGAAGACCACATGCCCAGGTGTGTGGCCTGGGCAATGCAGCACATCAAAGGCGATGCCGGCGATCTCCACCGTCTCACCTTCGTCCAACCAGCGATTTGGCGTGACGGCGCGGCATTCCAGCCCGTATTTGGCGCCCTGTTCCACCAAGCCTTCCAGCAGGAAAGCATCGGCGCGATGCGGGCCTTCAATCGGCACATTGCCGAGTGCTTCGGCCAATTCCGCAGCGCCGCCGGCATGGTCCATATGGCCATGCGTCAGCAGAATGCGATCAATGGTGATGCCCGCTTCGGCAATCGCGCCTTCAATACGCGCGACATCACCGCCCGGGTCTATCACCACACCGCGCTTGGTGTCTTGATCCCAAATCAGGGCGCAGTTTTGTTGGAAGGGTGTCACGGGAATGATGGCGGCGGCGAGGGTCATGGGCGAAGGCTGGCCTGAACCGCGCCAAAGGTAAAGCCGGCCCTATTCGATCTTGAGCCCCGTTTCGCGGATCAATTGCCGCACCAAGTCGCGGTCCTTGCGGATGCGTTCCGCAAAAGCCGCCGCGCTTTCCGTCACCACATCATTGCCGGAAGCCGCCAGCCTTTGGCGGGTTGGTTCATCGGTGGTGGCGTGGCGCAAAGCCGCTTCCAGCCGGGCGCGAATGGGGGCCGGTGTCGCAGCCGGCGCGAATAGGCCGTTCCAGCTTGTCAGATCGAAACCGGGAAAGCCGCTTTCGGCCAAAATCGGCAAATGCGAAAGGCTGCCGCGCCGCTCACCACTCGTCAGCGCAATGCCGCGGGCGCGGTCATTCTGGATGATGGGGGCGAAGCTATTGGCGGTGCCGATGGCGCCATCAATATTGCCCGCCGCGACATCGCGCGCGCTTTCCGCGCCGCCGCGATAAGCGACATGTTCCATTTTGATGCCCGCCCGCATTTCCAAAAGCGCGCCGGCCAAATGGCCGATGGTGCCAATGCCTGGCGTACCATAAGTGAAGCCAGGCCGCGCTTTCACGGATGCAATGAATTCCGCGACATTGCGCGCCGGGTAATCGCGCTTGGTCACCAGCACATAGGGCAGCGCCACCGCCTGGCCAATCGGCACGAAGGCGGCTTCATAATCGAAGGGCAGGCCGCGATGGATCAGCGGCGCGACCGCGAAGGCGAAGCTTTCGAAAAACAGCGTATAGCCATCCGCCGGTGCATTCGCGACAATACCCGCGCCAATCGTGCCGCCACCACCGCTACGATTCTCAACAATAATGTTCTGGCCAAGGAATTCCGCCATGCGCGGGATCAGCAACCGCATCACCGTATCGGATTGCCCGCCCGGCGCGTAGGGCACCACCACGCGAATGGGGCGCACAGGGAAATCCTGCGCGCGGGCCAGCATGGGCGTGGCCAGAAAGCCGCCGGTTGCCAGCATCAAACTACGGCGCTGCATCGTGATGCTCCTTCAAGCACTTTCCGCCGGCGGCACGCTGCCGGGCCTTGGCGTGATGGGCAAAAGCTTATCCAGGCCCGTCATTTTCTCGAACAGCGCCGCCACTTGCAAAGCGCGCGCATCCTGCCGCGGTGGGGCCACAATATGCAGCCCGACCGGCCTGCCATATTGATCAAAGCCGCATGGTACCGAGACAGCGGGGCATCCTGCCAGCGTGGCGAAAGCGTTGATCAGCGACCCGCCCATGTAGTTGTCCAGCTTCTTGCCGCCGATGCTCTCCGGCGCGCGCAGCATCACATCAAAGGCGGGCGTGGCGGCCCCTGGCGTGATCAGCACATCATAACGCTTGAACAATTCGCGCATGCTGATGAAGAAGCGCCGGCGTTCATGTTCCGCCCAGGCAAGGCGTGATGCAGTTTCCTGCAAGCCGCGTTCGGTTTGCCAGATGATGTCGGGCTTCATCTTGTCCCGATGCTCCTTCAGCATTTTCTCGCGGTCCACAACGAAATGCTGGCTCCGCAGCACCAGAAACGCCTCATTCAAATCGCCAATCTCGGGATGGGCTTCTTCCACCACGGCGCCGAGCGCTTCAAAGCGCCGCACTTCGCGCGCGCAAATTTCCTCGGTTTCCCGGTCCATCGAAATCGCGCCACCAAAGCGCGCGGTGAAGGCAATGCGCTTCGGTGCCTCGGCCTCTGCTGCTGCAACCGCCGCCGCGTAAGGGCGCGCGGGCGCTTCCCAAGTCAGCGGATCAGCCAAATCCCAACCCGCCATGGCGTCCAGGAATAGCGCCAGATCAGGGATATTGCGCGCCATCGGCCCATTCACCGAAAGCGGCGAATAAAGATCATCCGCCGTCCCGCGCGTCACCCGCCCGGGTGAGGGCCTAAGCCCCACCACGGAACAATAAGTCGCAGGGCGCCGGAGTGACCCACCATGATCCGACCCATGCGCCAACCACACCTGGCCCGTTGCCAAGGCAACCGCACCGCCACCGGTAGAACCGCCGCAGGTGAGCGATGTATTCCAAGGATTGCGCGTGCGCCCAAATACTTCGTTGAAGGTCGAACCCCCCGCGCCGAATTCCGGCGTATTGGATTTGGCAATGACAATGCCGCCCTTACGTTCGATCCGTTCCACCACCGGATGGCTCTCACTTGGCACGTAATCCGCAAAGATCGGGCTGCCATAGGTGGTGCGCACACCGGCAACTTCCGCCAAATCCTTGATCGCCACAGGTATCCCACCAAGCCAGCCGGCTTCACCTTCCGCTTCGCGCCGCTTGCCCGCCATCAGCGCGCGGGCATGGTCGCGCGCGCGATCAAGGCAAAGCGTGGGCAGCGCATTCACAGCACCATCCACCGCCGCGATGCGCGCCTCGGCCGCGTCAATCAGGTCAAGCGGCGTGATTTCGCCCGCTTTCAGCTTGGCAGCAGCTTCCGTGGCGCTCAGGCGGATCAATTCATCAGACATACGACTTTTCCCCAAAACCAGGACAGGCTAACAGCAATCCAAGTTTGGAGAAGACCCGGATGTATAACCCGCCCTTATTCCGTGAAGACCGCCCGGAAATCCTGCACGCCATTTTGCGTGAGGCTCGGCTGGCTATTCTGGTGAGCGCGGGGGCGGAAGGTGTGCCGGAAGCCACCCATGTGCCGCTGCAACTCGCCGCCGATGAAGGCAAGCACGGCACGCTTTATGGCCATTTGGCCCGCGCGAATACGCATTGGCACGGCCTGGCCGCCGCTGGCCGCGCACGCGCCATTTTCATGGGGCCTGAGGCTTATGTGTCACCGTCTTTTTATGCCTCCAAGCGCGAACACGGGAAGGTCGTGCCGACCTGGAATTATGTTGCCGTGCATGCCATTGGCGCGATCGAGGTGTTTGAGGATGCCGCGCGGCTGCATGCGCTGGTGGAACGGCTGACCAATCACCATGAAGCCCCACGCGCCAAGCCCTGGGCAGTGGATGATGCGCCGGAAGCCTTCATCGCCTCACAGCTCAAAGGGATTGTCGGGCTACGCTTGGAAATCGAAACCCTAATCGGCAAGCGCAAGCTCAGCCAGAACCGGCCGGAA
>CAMCZJ010000164.1 GCA_945886995.1 Asaia bogorensis | reverse complement strand
CTGCAATCAGACGGCATGCTGCACCCTTAGCCAGCATATCGGAACCCCCATGAGCGACACCGATCCCGCCCTGATGTCCGCTGAAACCCTGCTGGGGCTTTACGCGCGCCGGCGCCTTTCGCCGGTGGAGGCCTTGAAGGCGGTGATGGAACGCGTTGCCCGCTATAACCCCTGGGTCAACGCCTTTGCCGCGATGAACCCACGCGCGCTGCAAGCGGCGGGCGAGGCTGAGGCGCGCTGGCAGGCAGGCAGGCCAATGGGGATCCTTGATGGCGTGCCTTCCACGGTGAAGGATTTGCTGAACCTGACAGGCTTCCCCACCAGGCGCGGCAGCCGCAGCACGGATACAACGCCAGCGATTGAAGACGCCCCTGCTGTGCTGGGGCTGAAGCACGCCGGCGCGGTGATCATCGGCAAGACCACCACCACGGAATTCGGCTGGAAATCGCCCGGTGATTGCCCTTTGCATGGCATTACGCGCAATCCCTGGAACCCCAAGCGCACGCCGGGCGGGTCATCCTCTGGCGCCGGGGCGGCGGGGGCGGCTTGTTTCGGCCCGCTGCATATCGGCACGGATGCGGGTGGGTCCATTCGCATCCCGGCGGCCTTTTGCGGGCTGGTCGGGATGAAGCCTTCCTTCGGGCGTATTCCGCAATGGCCGCTGGGCGCTTTTGGCCATGTTGCGGTGGCCGGCCCCATGACACGGACGGTGCGCGACGCCGCGTTGATGTTTGGCGCCATGGCGCGGCACGATCTGCGCGACCCCTATGCGCTGCCCGATGATCCGCGCGATTGGCTTGGCGGCATTGAAGATGGTGTCGCGGGCATGCGTGTGGCTGTGGTGCGGCGCATGGGTTTTGCGCCGCCCTTGGATGAGGAAGGCGAGGATGTGCTGGCCGCCGCCGCGCGGCTGTTGGAAGACCAGGGCGCGATTATTGAGGAAGCCAATCCTGACCTGCCCGATACCCGCGCGATTTTTGGCCGCGTCTGGGGTGTGGCGCTATCGCGCATCATCGCCACCACGCCGGAAGACAAGCGTGATCTGCTCGATGCCGGCATTGCCGAGGTTGCGGCACGTGAGGGCGAAATGCTCGCTGTGGATTATTTGGCCGCCGAGGCGATGCGCCTGGAAGCCGCCCATGCCATGGCGCGGTTTCATCAGCGCTATGATCTGGTGCTGACCGCCTGCACGCCGACCGCCGCCTTCGCCGCCGATCAACCGACCATCCGCCCGGCGGAGGCGCTGTGGCGCGATTGGGCACCCTGGACCTTCGCCTTCAACCTGACGCGCCAACCGGCGATTTCCGTACCCGTGGCCTTGGATGCGGAAGGCATGCCGCGTGCTGTGCAAATGGTGGCGCCGCTCTACCGCGATGATCTGGCGCTGCGCGGGGCCCGCGCCTTGGAACGCGCAGCCAGCCTGCCTCTGGCAAATCCCTCAGAAAGCGCTACCTGACGCAGCGAAAGCCAAAAGGATGAACTGATGCGTTTGGTCACTTTCTCGGATGCCGCCGGTGTGCGGATTGGCGCGCTGGATGAAGCGGGCGCGCTGCGCGATATTACCGCGGCCGCGCCTTCTCTGCCGCGCGACATGCTTGGCCTGATTTCGGCGGGACCGGCAGCACTGGCCGCCGCGCGGGATGCGCTTGGCAAGGCGCCGGTGCTGACCAGTGCGAAAATTCTTGCCCCCATCCCGCACCCACCGAAGAATGTTTTTTGCGTCGGCAAGAACTATCATGAACACGCCAAGGAATTCGCGGGATCGGGCTTTGATGGCGGGGCCAAGGATGTCGTGCCGCCCTTCCCCGTTGTATTCTCCAAGCCGCATACCTCGATCATCGCAATCGGTGAGCCGATCCTGAGCCATTTGGACCCCACGGGCGGCCTGGATTACGAAGGCGAATTGGCGATTGTGATCGGCACGGGCGGGCGTGGCATTTGCAAAGCCGACGCGCTTTCGCATGTGTTTGGCTATACCATCATCAATGACGTGACCGCGCGGCATTTGCAGAAGCGCCATAGCCAATGGGTGCTCGGCAAGGGCTTGGATAGTTTCTGCCCCATGGGCCCCGCCATCCTGACCGCGGATGAAGCGCCTGATCCCTCAAAACTTCGCCTGATCACGCATGTGAATGGCGAAAAGCGCCAGGATGCGCTGGTCGCGGATTTGATCTTTGATGTGCCGACGCTGATTGAAGCCATCAGCGCCGCCATCACGCTCGAACCCGGCGATGTGATCGCGACCGGCACGCCGGTTGGTGTTGGCATTGGCTTCACCCCGCCGAAATTCCTGCAAAAGGGCGATGTGGTAAGGATCGAGATCAACGGGATTGGCGTTCTCGAAAATCCCGTAGCCTGAACAAACAACAAAAATAGGGAGGATAAAACATGCAAAGACGCACTCTTCTGGTTGGGGCCACGGCTCTGCCCTTCGCAGTACCCGCGCGGGCGCAGGAGAATTTCCCATCCCGCGCCGTTTCCATGGTGGTTGCCTTCCCGCCAGGCGGGCAGGCGGATGTGGTGGGCCGCCCCGCCGCTGCCACGCTGGAACGGATTTGGCGCGTGCCGGTGCCGATCACCAATCGCGGCGGTGCGGCAGGCGAAATCGGCAATGGCTTTGTCGCGCGCAGCACGCCCGATGGATATACGCTGCTGATGGGGCTTTCTTCCATGACCTTCCTGCCGGAAGCAGCGCGCATCAATGGCCGCACGCCCGCCTATACGCCTGATATGCTGACGCCGATTGCGTTGTTCTCAGCCGATCCCACCGTGCTTGTGGTGCCGGCATCAAGCCCCATTCGCACGATTGAGGAATTCATCGCCGAGGCAAAAGCCAAGCCCGGGCAGATCGCCTATTCATCTGCCGGCAATTACTCTGCCTTGCATGTGCCGATGGCGATGCTGTCCCAGGCGGCCGGTTTGCAAATGCTGCATGTGCCCTTCCAGGGCGGCGGGCCGGCGCTGACCGCAATATTGAGCGGGCAGGTGCAGGCGCTTTCCTCAGGCCCCGGCCCGGTCGCGCAGCATGTGCGCGATGGGCGGCTACGTGCGCTCGCCACTTGGGGGCGCCAGCGCCTCAAGGGTTTTGAGGATGTGCCAACCCTCATCGAAAAGGGTTTCACGGATGTGGAATTCTACATCTGGGTTGGGCTTTTCGCACCCGCCGGCACACCGCCCGCCATCATTGACCGCATCCGCGACGCATCGCGCGCCGTAGCGCAGGACGCGGATTTCATCCGCATCATGGCGGGCAGCGGCAATACGCTCGATTTCCGCGAGGGTGATGCCTTCCGGCGTTTTTATGATGAGGATGCGGGCAGGTTGCTGCGCGTGATCCGTGCGCTGGGGAAGATTGAATAGCGCCCTTGCTTGCGCTGCGTCGCTAGCGCAGGCTTGTTTTTGGTTCTGATAATTTCGAGGATAGCATGACCACCGAAGCGCAAATCACCGCCTGGCTTGCCACGCAACAGGACGCCATGATCGCTGAGCTCAAGGAAATGGTGAATACCGATGGCGGGTCTTATGACAAGGCGGGCGTGGATCAGACCGGCGCACAGGTGAAGCGCTTTCTGGAAGGCCAAGGCATCGCGGTGGAAGTGGTACCGCGCGAAAAGCATGGCGATTGCCTACGCGGCGTTGTGCCCGGCGCGCATGAAATCGCTTCCGGTAATCAGCAGAAGAATATCGTGCTGATGGGGCATCGGGATACAGTGTTCCCGAAGGGCGAACCGGAACGCCGGCCATTCACCATCCAAGGCAATATCGCCTATGGGCCCGGTGTGGCCGATATGAAGGCTGGCATTGTGATGAATATGTTCGTCCTCGCCGCCTTTCATAAATTCGGCGGCGCGCCCGGACCGCTGGTTGGCTTATTCACCGGCGATGAGGAAATCGGCAGCCCCGAAGGCCGCCCGGTGATTGAAAATGAAGCGCGCAGCGCGCGGGTGGTCTTCAATAGCGAACCGGGGCGGCCTTCCGGCAATGTTGTCACAGGGCGCAAGGGTGGCGTGTTTTCCGTCGTGGATATTGAAGGCAAGGCCGCGCATTCCGGCGGTAATTTCGAAGCCGGCATCAGCGCGATTGGCGAAGCCGCGCAGAAGATTGTCGCCATTCACGCGCTGACCGACCTCAAGCGCGGCATTACGCTGAATGTCGGCCTGGTGAGCGGTGGGCAGAGCGTGAATACCGTGGCGCCCGCCTGCCAATTCCAGATTGATTTGCGTTACGTTGAATTGGCGGATCGTGATGAGGTTGTTGGCAAGCTGCATGACATTATCGCGAAATCCTTCGTGCCCGGCACCAAGGCGAAGCTGGTCATCAAGGGTGAATTCCTGCCGCTGAACGCAACACCGGCCAGTGAGCGTGTGTTTGCGCTGTATCAGGGCGCGGCCACGGATAGCGGCCTGAAAGTGGGTGGCGAGTTTTCCGGCGGCTGCGCCGATAGCGGTTTTACCGCCGCGATTGGCGCGCCCACGATTTGCGCGGTGGGCCCCGTGGGTGGCAAGGCGCATAGCCCGGAAGAATATCTGGAAATTGACAGCATGGTGCCGCGCGCCCAAGCCATGGCGCGCGCCATCATGCGGCTGGAGAAAGCGGGGCTGTAAAGGCCCCTCCCTTTACCCGCCACGCCAGGGGCGCACCTGCCACAACCGCTTCAGCCGATCATCCACGGATTGCGCAAAGGCGCGATATTCCGCGCCGACCATGGTATTAAGCGGCATGAAATTGCGCACCGCTTCGCGCTTGAAATTCTCATCCGCCAGCGCAGTGCGGAAGGCAGACTCCAACCGTGCCACAATGGCGGGCGGCATATTGGGCGGGCCGACAATGCCACGGCTCGCGCCATGCACCAGGTCAAAGCCCAATTCGCGGAAAGTGGGCACATCGGCCGCTTCCGGCTGACGCGCGGCGGCGGCTTGCGCCAGCATGCGCACCTTGCCTTCGCGCGCCAATTGCAGCGCGTCATTCACATTGATCGCTGCCACATCCATATTGCCACCCAGCAATTGCGGAATAAGCGGCGCGGCACCAGCAAAGGGCACCTGGATCATGGGCTTAAGGCCGGCCAATTCCTCAAAATGCAGCACGAATAGATGATCATCGCTGCCAATGCCGGTGGTGGCATAAGTGATCTGTTCTGGCCGGGCCTTCGCTGCTGCTACCAGATCCTGCAAGGTTTTCAGCGGGCTATCGGCGCGCACATAAAAGCAATTGGCGTCTTCGACAATATTGCAGAGGAAGGTGAAATCCATCGCGCGGTAACGCACCTGGCGTTCCAGCGGAATGGCGTTATGCGCGGGGATAGTGGTGGCGCCGATCGTGTAGCCATCGGGCGCGGCATTGAAGGTCGCTTCCAACCCGATCTGCCCGGCAGCCCCCGTGCGGTTAATGATGACAGGCCTAAGCCCTGGGATCTGCGCCGCGACCAACGGCATGACCAGGCGCGTCATGATATCCACGCCGCCACCGGCGGGGAAAGGCACAATCACTTCCATGGGCTTATCGCCCGGCCAAGCGGTTTGCGCCTGCGCGATGGCAGGGGCGGCAAGCAAGCTTGCGGATGCCAAAAGGCTACGGCGATTGATCATGTGAAGCTCCTCCGTCTCGTTTCTTGGCCTGTTTCTGGCCCCCCAGACTTGCGCTTCAGGCGCTCCGTTGCAAGCCTAATCTCCCCATGCCAAGCACGGTGATACGGGGCAGCGCCCCAGGGGGGGCTAGATGGACGAAGCAACACGGGCGGAATTTCAGGTGGAAGGCCATTGGGCCATGGCGCGGCGGCATCGCATTCGCTGGATCCAATGCGACATCTACGCCCATATCAATCACGCTGCTTACCTCACGATGTTTGAGGATATGCGCATTGATTGGTGGCTTGCCTCTGGCGGGCGCTTCGGGGCGGATGCCGAAGGGCCTGTGGTTGCGTCCATCGAAGCCAAATACCTCCGCCCCGGGCATTTCAATGAGGATGTGCTGCTGACCGTCCGCGCGGTGAGCTTCCGGCGCAGTTCCTTCATCCATGAATATGGGTTGTGGCGCGATGGGCTGTTGTGTTCCGGGCGCGCGGTTTGCGTGATTGTGAATAACGCGACCGGTGCCAAGGCGCCGATTTCAGATGCGCTGCGCCAATTGATGCTGACCCGCGATAAGGCGATTGCCGAGGGTTGATCCGAAAAGGGAGAAGACGCCATGCACCATCAATTCTGCGAGGTGCGCGATGAAGGCCGCTTGCGGATTGTCACGCTCAATCGGCCAGAGGTGATGAATGCGCTGCATGCCGATGCCAATGACGAATTGGAAGCGGTCTGGGATGATTTCGCGGCCAATCCTGATCTTTGGGTCGGCATCATCATTGGCGCTGGGGATCGCGCCTTTTCCGCCGGCAATGATCTGAAAATCCAGGCTGCCGGCAAGCGCCGCCCCCTGCCCCGCACCGGCTTTGCTGGCCTCACCAGCCGCTTTGATCTGGAAAAGCCCGTGATTGCCGCGGTGAATGGCATTGCCATGGGCGGCGGTTTTGAAATCGCGCTTGCCTGCGATTTGATTATCGCCGCAGAGAACGCGCTTTTCGCCTTGCCTGAGCCGCGTGTTGGGCTTGTCGCGGGTGCGGGCGGGCTGCATCGCCTGCCGCGCATGATCGGCCAGAAGCAGGCGCTTGGCATGATCCTGACCGGGCGGCGCGTGCCCGCCGCAGAAGGTCTGAAACTCGGTTTCGTGAATGAGGTTGT
>CAMCZJ010000163.1 GCA_945886995.1 Asaia bogorensis | reverse complement strand
AAACGCGCGTCGCGCATGAGGTCTTTGATGCATTCACGGAATTCGAACATAGCGTCGCGCAGGTGGAAATTCGCCGGCTGATTTTTGACCGCGCATGGAAGCGCATTCCGCAGAAGGAAAGCGTGCTGAATGCCTGCAGCCTGATCCGGCGTTATTTGGGCGAATTGCTGGATACGCATTTGGGCGATGGCGCCAGCAGCTTTGACGATATCGCAAGCGCCATCATCGCCGCCCATGATGTGGAAGGCAAAGCCTTCACGCGCGAAGAACTGATTGATCAGCTCGGCGTGCTGTTCCTGGCCGGGCATGAAACCAGCGCCAGCGCACTGACCTGGGTGTTTTATTTGCTTGCGACGCAACCCGCTTTGGTTGCTAGATTGCGTGCTGAAATTGATGAGATTGTTGGGCCTGGACCGATCCTGTTTGAACATACGCGCAAGCTTTTATTTGTGCGCAATGTGTTTCGTGAAACGCTCAGGCTTTATCCGCCCATCACCTTCCTGCCGCGCGTGGCGAATGAGGCAACGCGCATCGGTGACTATCCGGTGAAGAAGGGTGCGCTGATCATGGTGGCTCCCTGGGTGCTGCATCGCCACCAATCCTATTGGCGCGATCCGCATATGTTTGACCCAGACCGCTTCCTGCCGGAACGTGAAGCGGAAATGACCACCGGCGCCTATATTCCCTTCGGCATTGGTCCACGGGTTTGCGCGGGTGCGGCTTTTGCGCAGGTGGAAGCGGTGCTGCTGATTGCGCGGCTGTTTCGCCATTTTGATTTCCACATCGAAGCGCCTGGTGATGTGCGCCCTGCCGCGCGGCTCACCACGCGCCCGGCGCGGCAGGTGATGTGTCGCGTCGCCCGCGTGGCATGACAGGCAATCTGCTGCTGACCCTTGGCCGCTTGCCCAAGGCGCTGGATGTGGCGCGCGGTTTTGCCGATCTCGGCTGGCGTGTGGTGGTGGCGGAACCCTTCAAACGCCATCTGGCGGGCGCTTCGCGTGTGGTGGCGCAAAGTCATCGCGTCACGGCACCGGCGGAAGACAAGCAGGCCTATCTGGCCGACCTCCGGCGCATCATCGCGGATGAGAAGATTGATCTTGTCGTGCCGGTTTCGGAAGAAACAATGCATGTGGCCTTCCTGCGAGATGCCCTACCCAACACCACGCGGCTTTTCACCATGCCGCCCGAGAATTTGCTCCGCCTGCACAACAAGCATGGCTTTGCGCAACAGGCAGTCGCTTGGGGTCTTGCCGTGCCCGAAACCTATGCACTCGGCGATCCGGCGGCAGAATCTTTAGTGCAATCCGGCCCAGTGGTGTTCAAGCCGGTGCATTCCTGTTCTGGTCGCGGCGTGCGCCTATTGCCCGCCGGCGCTGCCTTGCCTGCGCCTGATCCCGCGATTCCCGCCATCGTGCAGCGTTGCGTCATTGGTGCGGAGTATAGTTCCTGCTCCATCGCGCATGAGGGGCGTGTCTCATCCACCGTCATCTACCGTGCGGCGCAGAAATCAGGCTCGGTCGCTGTCGCCTTTGAACGGGTGGAACATCCTGCGATTGCCGATTGGATCACACGCTTCATCGCTGCCGCGCAATGGACCGGCTTCATCGCCTTCGACATCATGGTGGATGAGGCAGGCGAGCCTTGGGGCATTGAATGCAATCCGCGCATGACAAGCGGCGTGCATTTTTGGCAGCGAGAAGATATTGCACGCGCTGTTGTGGAACCAGGCTTTATTCCGCGCTATCGGCCTGAGACCCGCCTGCAACAATTCTATTCGGCGCTGACAGAAACGCAGATGTCGCTATTCCGGCGCGGCCCGTTTCGCGAAAATCTGCGCCAATTATTTTCAACACGCGATGTCACCTGGGACCGGCGGGACCCGATGCCCTTCCTGACCATGACAGCAACGTCATGGCCCATCATCCGCATGGCCATGGCGCGTGGGGCGACCTTCGGTGAGGTCGCAACGCTTGATGTTGGCTGGTATGACTAACTTCTGGCCCGCGGCACTCTGAAGGGCAGCATCAGCGCCTGCACCGCCAGATTATCAAAACGGTTCAGCGCCAGGCTTTCATGCACCGCAACCGCATTCTGCCCCAAAAGCCGCGTGCGGATTTCGGATCGCGTATAAAACGGCGCATCCACCAAAGCGCGCACCAGCTCTGCCTTCCCATCCTCAGACCGTGTCGGGCGCGGCACGCGCCAAAGCCCGGGCGGCATCATGGCTGGCGCCGGGATTGGCATATCCGCGACTTCTCCGGCGCGGTTCACGTGCAATGCCAATGACTGCGCTGATCCATCGCGGCGCGAAGCATTGTACAAAATCGCCGTCGCTTCCGGCATGGGCGCGCGGCACCAATCCCAGAAACGGAAATCCTCCTCCAAGGGCGCGACACCTGTATTGGTGTCGAAATACGACAAGCCGGACCAGCTGAGTGCAGGATTGTCGAACGCCACTTCAACGCGCGACCGCGGCGCGATGGGCTGCCAATGATGCCGCCCCGCGCCATCCAACCGAAAGGCCCGATGCGATAGCGCTTCGGGATAAAGCGTCACACGCCCGCGCAACTTGCCAGGAACAGGGGCGGTTACTTCCGCAAGATCAACCAGCAATTTGGTGCCATCCCAGCGCATGGCACTTGGCCCGATTTGCAGAAAATCAGCGCCGCGCCTCAGCGCCCCGCGCGGGCGATCCGTCATCGCCCAGCGTGCCGGCTTGCCGTAAAGCGCCACATGCATGCAGCAATGGTTCAGCGGATCACCGCCACCGCCGCGCCGCGCAAAGGCATACCAGGGGGAAAATACCGTGCCCAGAAAGGCGATAACAGTGATGCCATGCGCGCCATCATCGGAAAGCGCATCCAAATACCACCAGCGATAACCGCGCTCAGCCACGGGCAGGGTAAAATCCAACCCCGTGGCGTTCAAACCTTCATTCATTGCAAAGCCGCCTCGTCACGCGGACATTTCCGCCCGCATCGCGTTGCGGGTCAAGCCGGGCGGCGCGCACCGCCCGGCGCCGGCCCTCAGGCCTTGCCCTTATAGACTTCGATCATTTGGCCCAGCAGCTTCAGCGCTTCATCCTTTGGGCGCTGGAAGGCGTTGCGGCCAACGATGGACCCATTGCCACCACCGGCATGAATGGCGCGCGCTTCAGCCAGCAGCGCATCCGTGCCCTTCGCCTCACCGCCCGAAAACACCACCAGCCGGCGACCATTGAAGCAGGCCTGCACCACGTGGCTGATGCGCTTGGCCAGATCGCTGCCGTCAATCTTGCGCTCGATATAAACCTTCTTCGCCGCATCCAGGCTCAGCACATCGGTGGGCGGCTTCACCTTGATGATATGCGCACCCATCAGCGCTGCCATGTGCGCGGCATAGGCGCAAATGTCGAAGGCGGTTTCGCCGTTCTTGTCCAGCATCGGCCCGCGCGGATAGGACCAGACCACCACGGCAAGCCCGGCGGCTTTGGCTTCTTCCGCCAATTCGCGGAGTTCTTCCATCATCTCAAACTGATATTCGGATGAAGGATAGATGGTGAAGCCAATCGCCGAACAACCAAGGCGAAGCGCATCGGCCACGCTACCGGTCACCGCCTGATCCTTGGTGGTGGAAAGGCTATTGGATGAATTGACCTTCAGGATGGTCGGAATGGCACCGGCGAAAGTGGCGGCGCCCGCTTCAATCATGCCAAGCGGCGCGGCATAGGCGTTAAGCCCCGCGTCAATCGCCAATTCGAAATGGTAATGCGGATCATAAGCAGCCGGATTGGGCGCGAAGGACCGCGCCGGGCCGTGTTCAAACCCCTGATCCACCGGCAGGATCACCATACGCCCCGTGCCGCCCAGCTTTCCTTCCATCAGGATGCGGGCGAGATTCGCCTTGGTGCCGGGGGTATCGCTTTCATACCAGGAGAGGATTTCCTTCACGCGGCGCGTCAGCTTCATCTTGCGATCCTTTTCGTTTCCTAATCGGCGGCTGCGGCGATAGCGCAGCCGGCATTGCCTGTCACGGGTGCGCTATGTCGGCGCTTCCTGTGGCGGTACTGTGGCGAAATACGCGGCTAGCGTCGCTTGATCATCCCGCCGGCGTGGATCAAGCGCGCCAAGGTCCAGCGCTTCCGGCCTTATGCCCAGTATTTCGGCCCCGGCTTCCTCGGCGGCGCCCAGCAGGCTCGTGCCCGCAGGGTGCCCCAAATCGAAAATCACCAGCTTGAACCCGGCGCGCAAGGCCGCCAGCGCGGCCCCGGGGGCGGCGGCGCAATCCAGCGCGGCGCTAAAGGGCGCGCCGGGATGGGCGGCGGCGGCCTGTTCCAAAACGTGCCTGAACCAGCCTGGCCCGGCATTCAGCGCGGCCCCGGGGGCAGAAAGCAGCAGCAGGGGCCGCCCGGCCGCCACCCGCAGCGCCCATTCCGCCTGCGCGCGCCCATGAACCACCACCGCGGGTAGCTTCAGAAACGCCTTTACCATTGACCCAGAGGCCTTTGCATGCCAAGCATTTAGCCCTTAGGTCTTGTCGCGCCAAGGCGTTTGGAGAAGCATGAGCGAGCAGCAAGCTGACACAATGGGTGCGGCGATGATCCGGCTGGAAGCAGCCTTGGATCGCCTCGACCGTGCTGTGGAGGCCCGCCGCGCTGCCGCCCCCCCCATCGAGGGTGATATGGTGCCAAAAGCTGCCGTGGCGGCCCTTGCCTCCCGGCTAGATCAGACCATCGCGCGGCTTCGCACCAGCCTGGATGAGGCTGACTGATGGCGCAGGTCACGGTTCGCATTGGCGGCTATGCCCATCCGGTAGCTTGCCAGGATGGCCAGGAAAAGCACCTGACCAATATGGCGGCCGAGGTGGATAAGCGCATCTCCGCCCTCAAGGCCATGGGGATCCAGTTTGGTGAGACGCGGATGCTGCTGCTGGCCGCTTTGCAATTGGCCGATGAAGCGATGGATTTGAAAGCCGAGAATGATGCGCTGAAAGCCGGCGGCGCCGTTGCCGCCGAAGCCCCTGCGCCCGACCCGGCGCTGGCGGATGGCTTGGTGCGGCTTGCGGAAAAGCTGGAAGCCATTGCCGCGCGGCTTGAGGAAGCCTAACTAGAAGCTGCGGGGCTGCCAGGTGCGCCAGGCAATTCATCCCCGGGGCCAATGCACATCCTCCGGGAACTGGCTCTGTCCGAACCGTGGTTCGGGTATCTGGTGCCCACCTGCAAACGCAGGCCTTGGGAGGATGATACGCCAGCGGCCATGGTGGCTCCGCACCCTTTTTGCCATCAGGAACCCCGCGTGACCGAGGCCCTAGCCGCCGCCCCATCGGATGCCGCCTTGCGGGACGCCAAGGCGGCAGCACGCAAGACCGCGCGTGCCAAGCGGGCTGGCCTTGCTAATCCCGAAGCGCCGGCGCGCTTGGCGGAAGCCTTGCTGGCTGGATATGCCCCGCCCACGGGTGCCATCATCGCTGGTTATTGGCCAATGGGGGATGAGATGGACCCGCGCCCCTTGATGCTCGCCTTGGCCTCACGCGGTCATTCCCTCGCTTTGCCAGTTACGCCGCCGCGCGGCCAGCCGCTTGGCTTCCGCGCCTGGGCGCCGGGCACGGCGTTGCGTGCTGGCCCCATGGGCACCTCGGAGCCCGCCGAAGGGGCGGCGCTTCGCCCCGATATCCTGCTGGTGCCGCTTTTGGCCTTTGACCGCGCCGGGCGGCGGCTTGGCTATGGCGGCGGCTATTATGATCGCACGCTGGCCACGCTGCCGGGTGCAAAAGCCATCGGCATCGCCTATGCCGGGCAGGAAATGCCCGAAGTGCCGGCGGGGCCGCAGGATATGCGCCTGCCCCTGATCGCCACCGAAGACAGCGTGATCATCTGTGGAGACCCTGCGTGAGGCTGCTTTTCCTTGGCGATATTGTTGGCCGCGCCGGGCGTGATGCTGTTATCGCAACCTTGCCGAGCCTGCGCGAAAAGCTCCGGCTCGATCTTGTGGTGGTGAATGCGGAAAACGCTTCTCACGGGTTTGGCTTGGCGCCGGAGATGGCGCGCGCGCTGTTCATCGCAGGGGCTGACGTGCTGACACTCGGCAATCACGCCTGGGACCGCAAGGAAATCATCCCGTATATCGAGGGCGAAGCACGGCTGATCCGCCCGCTGAATTACCCGCCCGGCACGCCGGGGAAGGGCGCGGTGGTGGCGGTGTTGGCCGATGGCAGGCGCGCCTTGGTGTTGCAGGCCATGGGGCGGTTATTCATGGAACCGCTGGATGATCCCTTCCGCGCCATTCAGGCGGAATTGGCGCAGCACACCCTTGGCCCGCAAGGCACGGTGCAAGCGATTATCATTGATTTCCATGCCGAAGCTTCATCGGAAAAACAGGCCATGGGCCATAGTTTCGATGGTCGCGTCAGCCTGGTGATTGGCACCCATACCCATGTGCCAACGGCCGATCATCGCATCCTGCCCGGCGGCACGGCGTTTCAGACTGATGCCGGCATGTGCGGCGATTATGATAGCGTGATCGGCATGCAAAAGGCCGGCGCTTCCATCCGCTTCTGGCGCAAGGTGCCGGCGGAACGCCTGGCCCCGGCTGAGAATGAAGCCACGATCAGCGGATTTTTTGTTGAAACCGATGACGCAACGGGGCTTGCGCGCCGGGTCGCACCCTTGCGTCTTGGTGGCGGGCTGGAGCCGGCTATGCCGCCAGTCTGAACAGCTTAGCGGCGGGCGCGCTTGGCGCCCTTCCGATGGCCGGATATAA
>CAMCZJ010000162.1 GCA_945886995.1 Asaia bogorensis | reverse complement strand
CCGTAATTCAGGATCTTCTTCCACATCTCCATGGCGGTGAATTGCACATCCGCCGAGGTGAAGGGCCGCCCATCATGCCAGGTGACACCCTGACGCAGCTTGAAGGTGATGGTCTTGCCATCCGGCGTCGCTTCCCAGGATTCGGCCAGGCAAGGCGCAGGATTGCCGGCGGCATCCAGATCCACCAGCGGTTCCTGTATTTTGCCGCCCACGATGTAAACGCCGGTGGAAGCCTGCAGGCTTGGGTTCAGGATGCGTTGTTCGGTCGGGAAATGCACCGTCATGATGCCCCCCCGGCGCGGTTGTTCCTGCGCGAAGGCGGCTTCCGGTGCAGCGACATTTGCGGCCAAAGCGGCGGAAGTCAGCAGCAAGGCGCGGCGGTTCATTTCCATCGAAGTCACCCTTTCTTCCATTGTTCAGAAGCAGAATTGCGGTTTGCGGGCGGGCGCGTCAATCGCTGGAGGATCAGCGCAGTTTTTACCTCCCGATCAAGGCGCCCGCAGCAGAATTCATCCCCATCGCCTGCCGCGCGAAGAAATTCTTGAGCCGCGGCATCCTATCCACCGCGGCAATGCCAAGCCGGCGCGCGATGCGGATGGGCGTGATGTCATTGGCGAAAAGCCGTTCCAACACATGCGTGGCACCCAGCATCAGCAGGCTATCGGGCCGGCGCTTCGCCTGATAGCGCGCCAGCAGCGCGGCGCTACCCGGGTCATCACCGCGCGCCATAGCTTCGATCACCATCTCAGCCAGCGCATCAACATCGCGAAAGCCCAGATTGAGCCCCTGGCCGGCAATGGGGTGAATGCCATGCGCCGCATCGCCCACCAGCGCCAGCCTGGTATCCACGTAGCGTGCGGCATGCATGGCCGAAAGCGGATAGGACCAGCGCCGGCCAATCGGCTTCACCCAGCCCAAATGGCCACCCAGGCGCCGCGCGATTTCCCGCCCGTAAGCGGCATCATCCATGGCAAGGCAACGCTCCGCAATCGCGGTTTTGTCGGTCCAGACAATGGCGCTGACATGCGGGTAATCAGGCAGGGGCGGCATGGGCAATTGCGCGAAGGGGCCAGGGGGCAGGAATTGTTCCAAAGCCATGTGCCGATGCGGCTTTTCATGCGCAATGGAACCGACAATGCCCATGCAATGATAATCTAGCCGAGAAACACGAATACCGGCCGAAGCGCGCAGCGGGCTGTTGCGCCCTTCAGCCCCCACCACCAGCCGGGCACGGAACTGCGCGCCGCTTGAAAGCGTAATGGTCGCACCATCCGCATCCCGCGTGACCTCGGCCTTGGCGGGCGCATGCACGGCAAGATTCGCTAATTTCGGCAAATGCGCGTTCAGCGCGATGCGAAGGGACCGCGCTTCCACCATCCAGCCGAAAGGCTCATCGCCCAGCGCCGCATGATCAAAATGGAGCGAAAGCGGGGAGGCTGCTTCACCAGGCCTGCCATCGGCCACGCGGATTCCCAGGATGGGGCAAGGTTCCACCGGGAGCCTTTTCCAAACGCCGGCGGCTTCCAATAGCCGCTTGGAGGTCAGCGCAATGGCGTAAGCGCGGCCATCAAAGGCGGGCATTTCCATGGGCGGCAGGGGTGCCGTGTCAATCACGGCAGTTTCGATACCGGCACTGGCCAGCCGCGCGGCCAAGGTCGCGCCGACGGGGCCGGCCCCGATCACACAAACATCAACATCATGGGAAGATTTCATGCGTGCACTTTACCGAGGCTGGAAGGGGTCACCAAGCCTTAAAGAGAAACACTCAAAAATGATTATAAAATATGCACACGAGTAATTTTAAGGCAAATTAAGGCCAGAAATCGCCTAAATGAGGCGCAATTCCGCCAGCTGCGCTTGGCACGAGATTTGGAACAACAGTCTCGAAGCGGGGGTCGGTTCCCGCCCAGACAGAGGAACGGAAAGCGCGATGAAACTCGTTATGGCTGTCATCAAGCCCTTCAAGCTCGACGAGGTGCGAGAGGCGCTGACCCCGCTTGGCGTGCAGGGTCTGACGGTGACTGAAGTGAAGGGATTTGGCCGGCAAAAGGGCCAAACCGAAATCTACCGCGGCGCCGAATACCATGTGAGCTTTCTGCCCAAGGTAAAGATCGAAGTGGCCGTGCCGGCCGAAATGGTGGATGCGGTGGTGGAAGCCATTGCAAGCACGGCGCGCACCGGCAAGATCGGCGATGGCAAAATCTTTGTCATGGATGTGGAGCGCGCGCTGCGCATTCGCACCGGCGAGACGGATGAATCCGCGCTGTGAGCCAGATTTCCGAAACATTGCAAAAGAAGGGACAACCCATGAGGTTCCTCGCTCGCTGCGGAATGGCCGCGGCTTTTCTTGGTATGGCCGCGGCGCCAGCCTTCGCTGGTGATGAGGCGAAGGTTGATACGGGTGATGCCGCCTGGATGCTGGTGAGCATCGCGCTGGTGCTGATGATGACGGTACCCGGTGTGGCGCTGTTTTACGCCGGCATGGTGCGCAAGAAGAATGTGCTTGCCACCATGATGCAGTCCTTCGCGATCTGTGCCCTGGTCACGGTGCTTTGGATGGTTGCCGGCTATAGCCTTGCCTTTGGTGAGGGCAATGCTTGGATTGGTGATTTCTCTCGCTTTTTCTTGAGCGGTTTGGCGGAGAATTGGGACAAGCCCTTTACGCTGGGTTCGGGTGATGCCGCCGTTGCCACCACCATTCCGGAATCCGTGTTTCTGACCTTCCAGATGACTTTCGCCATCATCACCGCGGCGCTGATCACAGGCGCGGTGGCTGATCGCATGAAGTTTTCCGCGCTGATGGTCTTTATCGGGCTTTGGACTCTGCTGGTCTATTCCCCGATCGCGCATTGGGTCTGGCATCCGGCTGGTTGGATTTTTGAACTCGGCGCGTTGGATTTCGCGGGTGGTACGGTTGTACATATCAATGCCGGCGTCGCTGGGCTTGTGGCGGCAATCGTCCTTGGTAAGCGCATCGGCTACGGGACTGAAAATCTCGCCCCCCATAATCTTGGCCTTGCGGTGATTGGTGCCGCGCTGCTCTGGGTGGGTTGGTTTGGCTTCAATGCTGGGTCGGCCTTGGGTTCGTCTGGCGGGCGCGCGGGCATGGCCATGCTGGTCACGCAAATTGGCGCGGCGGCGGCGGTGCTTTCCTGGACGCTCGCGGAATGGATCGGCAAGGGCAAGCCTTCCGTGCTGGGCGCGATTTCAGGCGCCGTGGCGGGCTTGGTCGCCATCACGCCTGCCGCCGGCTTCGTGCTGCCGGGAAGCGCGCTGATCATCGGCCTGGTTGCTGGTGTGGCGGGCTATTGGGGCGCCACGATCCTGAAGCATGCCCTCAAGTATGATGACAGCCTGGATGCTTTCGGCGTGCATGGCATTTGCGGCATTGTCGGTGCGCTACTGGTGGGCTTCCTGGCTTATGGCCCGCTTTCCGCGACAACAGCCGTGCCAGACGGTTTGTCTGGCGGCATGGACCAGTTCATCAAGCAGGTCATCGCTGTGGCCGCCACCATGGCCTATACGGCGGTTGCCACTTGGATCCTCCTCAAGGTCACGGACGTTATCGTTGGTCTGCGTGTGACCGAGGAAGAAGAGCGCGAAGGGCTGGATGTCGCGCTGCATGGTGAGCGTATCGGCTGACGCTTCTGGCGTAGCGCCCAAACAGAAACCGCGCGGGACATATCCCGCGCGGTTTTTCATTTCCATGCAGCTGATTCGTGGTTTCGGATCACGCCCGCTCAATCAGCTCAATCTTATAGCCATCCGGGTCTTCGATGAAGGCGATTACCGTGGTGCCGAATTTCACCGGGCCCGGTTCGCGCGTGATCTTGACGCCTTCCGCGCGCAGCGTATCGCAAGTGGCGGTCACATTCGGCACACCGATCGCCAAATGCCCAAAAGCGGTGCCGAGTTCGTATTTCTCCACACCGTAATTATACGTGAGTTCAATCACGCCGGCCCCGGTTTCCTCCCCGGCATAGCCCACGAAAACCAATGTGTATTTGCCATCCGGCACATCACGCCGGCGCAATTCCTTCATGCCCAGCAGGCGCGTGTAAAAATCCACACTGCGGTCAAGATTGCCCACGCGGAGCATGGTATGCAGAAAACGACCTTGGCTCATATAGTTTCTCCTGTGCTGTATTCGGCTGGGTCAAAGGCCAGCAGGAAAATACCTGCCGCCTCCGCCGCTGCGATGGTGGCGTCACGATCAATCAGAATGGTCCCGCCCGCCTGAAAGGCCAAGCCGCGCAACCCGGCGGTGTGCGCGGAAGCTACTGTCTGCGGGCCAATGGTCGGCAGATCGGCCAGCAAGGATTGCGCGGGCTTCGGGCTTTTCACCAGAATGGGGGCGGGGCCTTCGCGCTTCAATGCGCCGGTGCGCCCTATCAGCGCATCTGTGCCTTCAATGGCTTCCACGCCCAATACCAACCCCTGCTGCACCACCACTGCCTGGCCGACATCCACCGCGCCCAATGCATTGCACACGGCAATCCCGCGCGCGATATCCGCCCGCGCGATATCATCCGGCATGGGGCCAGCCAGAAGTGCGGCCTGTGGCAACAAGCCCGACAGTAGCGCTTGCGCGCCCACCACCTCAAACCCTTCTTCGGCCAGTACTTTCATCACGGCGCGCAGGATGGAATCATCGCCATTGAAGGCCGAGCGGCCAATGCGCCCCAGTAATTTCAGCGAAGCCGCATCAGGGCGGAGAGAAAGCAGGGATGGGCGCGCCACATTCCCAGCCAGCACCACTTCCCGGACACCATGCTGCTTCAGCCAGCCCAGCATTTGCGCGGCCAGACCCCAGCGCAGCGTCACATGGGGGTGCCCAGCATAGGCCGCCGGATCGCCATGGCCTTCCAACACCACCACATAGATGGGCCGCCCCATAGCCGCCGCTGCCTGCACCACCCGGACCGGCAGGGAACCCCCGCCCGCGACTACGCCGAGAGGCTCAGACATGATTGCGGTCAGCGCTTATGGGCGCATGAGCGGCGTGCAATCATTCGCCGTCATCATCCACATCATCACCCCCGCGCCCCGCTTTGCACAGGCCACGGCGGGAAGTATTGCGGATGAAGTGCAACACTTCGCCCACATTCTTGTCATCCGCAAAACGCCGCGCCGCTTCTTCAAGCCGTTCATCGAAGACACCGGGTTCACGGAAGATCAGGCGAAAGGCAGCGCGTAGCGCATGGATTTCGGGCCGCGAAAAGCCGCGTCGCTTCAGGCCAATCAGGTTCAGCCCAATCAGCCGCGCGCGATTGCCCATCGCAGACCCATAGGGGATCACATCCGCTTCAATCCCGCTCATGCCGCCAATCACTGCCTGGCGGCCTATGCGCACGAATTGATGGATGGCCGTACCGCCGCCAACAAAGACTGTATCGGCGATTTCCACATGCCCACCCAGCATGACGTTATTGGCGAGAATAACGCGATCCGCCAAATGACAATCATGCGCAACATGCGCCACCGCCATGATCATGCAATCCGCGCCCACGCGGGTGATGCCATCACCACCAACGCTACCACGATGAATGGTGGCGTGTTCGCGGATTTGCGTGCGCGCGCCAATTTCACAGCGCGTCGGTTCATTCTTGTATTTCAAATCCTGCGGCGCCATGCCGATGGTGGCGAAGGGAAATACCTTCACCCCCGCACTCAGGCGCGTATGCCCATCCACCATCACATGCGCAATCAGTTCCACGCCGTCTTCCAGCACCACATCAGGGCCGATGACGCAGCCGGGACCAATCTTGCAGCCCGCGCCGATTGTTGCAGAAGCAGAAACGGCGGCGGTCGCGTGAATTTCAGTCATGCTCAGCGGTCCAGGATCATGGCCGCATAGGTCGCCTCGGCCACCACCTTGCCATCCACCTTGGCCTCAGCGGAGAATTTCCAGATATTGCCGCGTTGGCGTTCCTTCTTGATATGCACGCGCATCTGATCCCCGGGTACCACAGGTTTGCGGAATTTCGCGTTATCAATCGTCATGAAATAAACCAGTTTGCCAGCCGAATCAGGCCCCAAGGTTTCCACCACCAGCACCGCTGCCGTTTGTGCCATGCATTCAATGATCAACACGCCCGGCATCACCGGCATGGTCGGGAAATGGCCCTGAAAGAAGTTTTCGTTGATGGTGACGTTCTTGATGCCGGTGCAGCTTTCATTCTTCACCATATCAACCACCCGATCCACCAACAGGAAGGGGTAGCGATGCGGGATCGCATGCATGATCTTGGCGATA
The DNA here is from genome assembly GCA_945886995.1 of Asaia bogorensis. Lineage (GTDB taxonomy): Bacteria > Pseudomonadota > Alphaproteobacteria > Acetobacterales > Acetobacteraceae > Neoroseomonas > Neoroseomonas bogorensis_A. Next base: position 490 of record CAMCZJ010000162.1, on the reverse strand, counting down.
TCATAAGCGCCGATATCGGTGGGCGTAGTGTTGTCCTCAGACATGATTTTCAACCCGCTTTTTCATTTCCCTTGGCCGCCGCCAGCCGACGCAGGCGCGCGAATGCGCGCATGGTTTCCTTTGCAGGCCAGGCTGGGCTGCCCACCACATCCGTTCCGGCTGGAACATCATTCATCACACCCGCCTGCGCGCCCACGCGCGCCCGCGCGCCGATGGTCAGATGCCCTGCAACGCCAACCTGCCCCGCCAGTACCGCGTAATCGCCGATAGTGGCGGAACCTGAAATGCCCACCTGCGCCACAATCACTGCACCACGGCCAATCGTCACATTATGGCCAATCTGGACCAGATTATCTATGCGCACCCCGGCGCCGATAACCGTATCGCCGCCCGCCCCGCGATCAATGCAGCTACCCGCGCCAATTTCGGCACCATCGCCAATGATCACCCGGCCAAGCTGCGGCATGGTCACATGCTTGCCTTCGGCATT
>CAMCZJ010000161.1 GCA_945886995.1 Asaia bogorensis | reverse complement strand
CACACTGGCTTTGGCCAGAATGTGCTGGCCGATGAGAATGAATGGCGCCTGGTGCTGACCGAAGCTGATCTGGATGGCCTGCCCGATTTCGCCCGCCACGCCGCGCGGGAAGCCGCAGAAGCGCTTGGCCTTGATGGCTATGTTTTCACCCTGTCGCGGTCTTCCGCCGAACCCTTCCTTGCTTTTTCCGCGCGGCGCGATTTGCGCGAAAAGCTCTGGCGCGGCTTTGCGGCGCGGGGCGCGCTAACCGCGGGGCGGGAGAATGCGCCCCTGGTGCGCGAAATCCTGATACTGCGCCGCGAACGCGCGCAATTATTGGGCGAGGCGGATTTCGCCTCCTTCCGCCTGCGCGACACCATGGCGGGGTCACCAGATGCGGCCGAGGCTTTGCTGAAGGCGTGCTGGGAGCCGGCCAAGCGCCGTATCGCCACGGAAAAGGCTGAGCTTGAAGAATTCGCCCGCGCCGCCGGCCATCATGGCGCAATTGAGCCCTGGGATTGGCGCTATTGGGCGGAACGGGCACGCCAGGCCAAGCATGCCTTTGACGGCGCCGCGCTGAAACCGCATTTCGAATTGGAAGCCATGCTCCGCGCTGTCTTCAGCACAGCGCAGCGCCTGTTTGGCCTGGTTTTCGAAGAACGCACCGATATCCCGCGCTACCACGCGGATCTGCGCGGCTTTGAAGCGCTGGATGAAGCGGGAAAGCATGTCGGCCTGCTGCTGCTGGATAATTATGCGCGGCCCGGCAAACGTTCCGGCGCCTGGATGAGCAGTTTTCGCGTCGCTGATGGTCTGGGGGATGGCACCGCGCCCATCATCATCAACAATAACAATCTGGCGCGCGCCACGCCCACGCTGCTTTCCTTTGATGAGGCGCGCACGCTGTTTCATGAATTCGGCCATGCGCTGCATGGGCTCATGAGCCGCGCGCGCTATCCGTCCCAATCCGGCACTGCAGTGCTTGGCGATTTTGTCGAATTCCCTTCCCAGATCATGGAGCATTGGCTCAGCCTGCCGGAGACATTGCAAACCCATGCGCGGCATCATGAAACCGGCGCGCCACTGGATGAGGCGCTGCTCGGGCGCGTACTCGCCGCACGTAATGATGGGCAGGGTTTTGCGATGGTGGAATACCTATCCTGCGCGCTGATTGATCTTGCGCTGCACCGGCATAAGGCGCCGGAAGCGCTGACGCTGGAGGAATTTGAAGCGGCCTTCTTGCAGGAAATCGGCATGCCAGAGGGCATGGCGCTACGCCATCGGCCAATCCATTTCGGCCATTTGTTTTCCGGCGATGGCTATGCCGCTGGATATTACTTCTACCTTTGGGCCGAAGTGCTGGATGCCGATGGTTTCGAAGCTTTTGAGGAAGCGGGCGATCCTTTCGATCCCAGCCTTGCCGCGGGGCTGAAAACCATATTCGAAGCGGGCGATACCGCCGATCCCATGGCGCTTTACACCGCATTTCGTGGCAGGCCGCCGCAGGTGGATGCGCTGCTGCGCAAGCGTGGCTTGGTGGGCGCTTGATTGACGCCCACCATGGCACGTTGCTGGCTGCTTACTGGCCGTCGCCAAATCTCCAACTTTCTGAAACCGGCATTATGGCGGGTCCATAAAGGCAGATGTCATGGAGGCGCGCGCGATCAAGGACCGCATGGAGGGATTGGCATGGCCTTCATGCGCGGTCAGCGCTTCCATCGGACAAAAATACTCATGCGGTTGCGGGACCTGGTTGCGCGCGAAACCCGCGTAGTGTTCGCGCTGCAAGCCGTAAAGTACGCGAATATCACGCACCGGCAGCATCAGCCCGGCCACAGGTTCCGCGACACAAGCAGGGATCATGCGCCAACGCGGCGTTGCATCCCCGGGCTGGATGGGCGCCAAAAGCCATGGCAGGGGGCAATAGGCGAGAAGGGAGGTGGTGGAAGGCGCGAAACGCGAACGCTTGTCCAATAGGTTCTGGAAGGTGGAACAGGCTTCGATGCAGAGAATATCAGCATAAGGGTCTTCCGGCGTGCCGCCGAAATGCAACCAAAGCCCATCCGGGATGGTGCGCATCCGGTCAGACCCCGGCACTTTCAGATAGGGCTGGGCGATGGGCTCACCCTCACTCGGGCGGGCGCGCAGCCAAGCCCCACCAACGCTGGGGGTCGCACCAGGTGGGCGTTGCGGCCAAGTCTTCAGCCGTGCGCGGACGATGTTGTCCAGGCGGATGGTTTTTTGAAAGCCTCGCAGCGCTTCGCTCATAACACGAAATGTCCTTTGGAATTACAACCAATGGTTAAAATAATATGAATCCAGGCGTCCAATTCAAGCGAAATCTACGTCAAACCTCTCCAAAACTTCGAGTCATATCTCAAGTTAAGCGCTCGTTCTTAAAATTTTACTTTAATAATCACAAGTAACTGATTCTATGGAATCATGATTAGAATTCAGCCGGAAATCGGAGAGACTGAAGAGAAAAATACAACTATAAGATGTATTTTTCTCTTGGACTTTGGGTGTATTTGTTTTGTTCTCGGCTTGCATAACTCGATCCGCTTCAACCCGGCTTTCTTCCACCCCTTGATTGACACTATGGGATAGCATGAAAGGCTATCACCTAAGCATTGCAAAGGACCCGCGCCCATGACCATCACCCGCCTTGCCCCTGAAGCGCGTTTATCTGGTGCCGTTATCGGCGGAGGGTTGATCTGGCTGGCCGGCCAAGTCGCGGATGACAGTAGCCTGGATGCCGAAGGGCAAACCGCCGACATCCTGAAGCAGATTGATGCGCTTTTGGCGGAAGCGGGCACGGATAAGCGGGCCTTGCTTTCTGCTACTGTGGTATTGGCCGACATCCGGGATGCGCCCGCCATGAACCGCGCCTGGGATCGTTGGCTGGACCCGGCGCATAAGCCGGCGCGCATGACCATCCAGGCCGCGTTGGTGGACCCAACTTGGAAGGTGGAGATCACCGGCGTTGCTTTGGCGCCGTGACCGCGCCCCCCAACCGGCCTGAGGGTTGGCTGCGCGCTGCGCTTGCCACGCTCGGCTTTGGGTTGCTTGTAGCTGGCGGGCTGGCGGATCAGGGCGGCATGCTACCCATGCTGGTGATCGGCACCGCCGCCCTTGCGATCGGCTTCTTCTACCTGCTCTTCCCGCAGGGCATGCATTTCGCCTTCGGCGCCAGCGCGGGGCTCGCGGTGTATGCTTGCCTTTTCGTGGTGATTGGCCGTGCCGCCTTTCCCCAGGCCCCCGCCTGGGCCCATGCCTTGGCCTTCCTATTGCCGGTTTTTGCCTTTTTGGGGGGTGTTTGGGTACGGCGCGATAGCCTTCGTCGCGCTGCAGAGGCCGAAGCGCCTTTCGATCATGGCCATTTGCCGCGCATGGCGCGCTGGCTGATCCCGGTTTGGGTGGTGGGCGGCTTCAGCCTATCCCTGCCGCTCAATCGCCTGGCGCCATTTGACCAGGGCGTGGCATTGCTCGCCGCCATGGGCGCGATTGCCGCCATTGTCGTGGTTTCGGTGCGCCCTGTCGTGCTGCTGCTGAGTGATTTGACCCTGATTACCGAAGAACTTTCGGTCCGGCTTCGGCGCATTGCCGTGCCGGTGATGGCCTTCCTCACGCTCTATAGCCTGCTCGTGATTTCCTTTGCCTGCTTTTATCGCATTGCGGATGGGCTTTCGCGCCTGCCGCTTTTTCATAGCCCTGGTGGCCCGATCAGGCTGAGCTTTCAGGATGCGCTTTATTTCAGCCTAGTGACCCAGGCGACCGTGGGCTTCGGTGATCTGACCCCGCATGATGATGGCATCAGGCTACTGACGGGCGTGCAGGTGCTGGCGGGGCAGATCCTGTTGCTGTTTGGCTTTGCCGAGATCATGCGCAGCCGCAGGGTCCGCATGACGCAAAGTGAAGAAAAACGCCCCGGGTCTGCCGACCAATAGGCGCCATTCTGCCGCAATTAGGGTATTGCATTCCAATATTGGGTTTAGGATCGCCGCGCATGGTAACGCCAGCTTATTGGCAAGGAAAACGAGTTCTGGTGACCGGGGGGGCGGGCTTCCTTGGCTCCAACCTCTGTCATGCCTTGGCCGCTATGGGCGCCCGCGTGACAGCGCTTGATGCCATGATGCCCGATGGCGGTGCCTCAGCACGCAATCTTGAAGGGGCAGGCGTCTTGCTGGTGCGCGGCGATATTCGCGACACGGAATTGCATTCACTTTGCGAAGGCATTGATGTGCTGTTCAATATGGCAGCGCAAACCAGCCATATGGGCGGGCAGAAGGACCCCGTTGCCGATATCGCCATCAATGCCGTCGCACAGGTGCGCCTGATTGGCGTGATGCGGGAAGCCGCCCCAAAGGCGATTGTGGTGCATGCCTCCACCCGGCAATTCTACGGTCGTCCCCGCAGCCTGCCGGTAGATGAGCTTCATCCGGTGAACCCGCCCGATGCCAATGGCGTTTCCAAATGGGCGGGCGAGCAATATTGGCTTTTGGAGAACCGCGTGCTGCATCGCCCGGTGGTGTCCTTGCGCCTGACCAATTGCTACGGGCCGCGGTTGCGCATTCGCGATGCGCGCCAGACCTTTTTGGGCATCTGGATTCGCCGTGTGCTGGAAAACGAAGCCTTTGAAGTCTGGGGCGGCGCGCAGCTACGCGACCTGACCTATGTTGATGATGTCACCAACGCCTTTCTGATCGCCGCCGAGCAATCCGGGAAGCCAGATGTCGCCGGTCAGGTTTTCAACATCGGCGGCAGTCCGCCCATTTCCCTGCTTGATCTTGCCGCCACGTTGATCGCCGCCAATGGGGGCAAGGGCAGTTTTGAGACGCGCGAATTCCCCGCCGATAGGGCGCCGATTGATATCGGCTCCTACGCCGCAGATGATCGCGCCTTCCGCCATGCAACCGGCTGGGTGCCGGCGATTGACCTGGATAAGGGGCTGAAGCTGTCCCTTGACTGGTATCGTCAACGCCTTGCTGATTATTTGTGACCCTGAAGCGAAAGAACGCAGCATGAATGCGCCCGTCATCACCATGATCCCCCAGGCCGATCCCGGCGCCGGGTATCGCGCCCAGAAGGCCGAAATTGACGCGGCAGTCGCACGCGCACTGGCCAGCGGCTGGTATATCCTTGGCAAGGAAGGTGTGGCGTTTGAGGAAGAATACGCTTCCTGGCTTGGCACAAAACGCGCGATTGGTTGCGCCAATGGCACGGATGCGCTCGCGCTTATTCTGCGCGGGCTTGGCATCGGGCCGGGGATGAGTGTCGCAACCGTGTCCCACACCGCGGTTGCCACCGTGTCCGCAATTGAAATGGTGGGGGCGACGCCGCTGCTGCTGGATATTGATCCCGATACCTACACCATGGATCCGGATGAATTACTCAGCGTGCTGGATCACCCGCCGCCCGGCCTGCCGCCTTTGCGCGCCGTGATCCCGGTGCATATCTATGGCCAGGCCAGTGATCTGGAACCGATGCTGGAAGCAACCCGTGCGGCAGGCATCGCCTTGATTGAAGATTGCGCGCAATGCCATGGCGCGACGCTAAATGACCATAAGCTCGGCACACTCGGCACCGCATCGGCTTTCAGCCTTTACCCCACCAAAAATCTTGGCGCGCTGGGTGATGGTGGCGTGTTGGCGACGAATGATGAAGCGCTGGCGGATCGCATCGCCGCCATTCGGCAATATGGCTGGAAGGAACGCTATATCAGCGACATGGTCGGCGTGAATTCGCGGCTTGATGAAGTGCAGGCGGCGATTTTGCGCGTGAAGCTGACCGCGCTTGATGCCGGCAATGAACGCCGCCGCGCGATTGCTAGCGCCTATGATGCCGCGTTGGCCGGCGGCCCTTACGCGCCGCCGCAGCGCCGCGCGGGCACGGAGCATGTCTTCCATCAATATGTGCTGCGCGTGCCGGATCGTGCCGCAGTGCAAGCGACGCTGAAAGAACAGGGCATTGGCACGGGCATTCACTACCCGGTGCCGGTGCATTTGCAGCCGGCCTATCAGGGCCGCGTGCCGCTTGGCCCTGCTGCCTGCGCCGAGACCGCGGACGCCGCGCAGGAGGTGATGAGCCTGCCCATGTATCCCGAATTGACCGATGCGCAGGTGGAACGCATTTGTGCTGGGTTGCGGAGCTTGAAGGGCTGAATACTTCCTTTGCCTTGGCGCGCGTTTGCGTCGTCACGGTCGCCTATAACAGTGCGGCTGCCTTGCGCGGAGTGCTGCGGAGCGTCCCGCCCGGCCTTGCCGTCATTGTGGTGGATAATGCGAGCCACGATGACAGCGCGGCGGTGGCGGAAGCGGCCGGCGCGCGCGTCATCCGCAATGCGGCCAATCTTGGCTTTGGCGCGGGCTGCAATATCGGCATTGCAGCGGCAGAGACGGAATTCTTGCTGCTCACCAACCCCGATACACGGCTGGATGGCGCAGCGATTGCCCGGCTGGTTGGCGCTGCCGATGATTTTCCCGATGCGGCCATTCTGGCGCCCATGCTTTGCGATGAAGACGGCGCGCGGGTGCGATCCTGGGATGTAGAGCAACTCCATCGGCGCAAGCTTTCGCGCAAACGTGGCGCCGAGCCCTGGCCAGAGGGACCGCTTTGCGCGGAATTCCTCTCCGGCGCTTGCATGTTGCTGCGTGCATCGGATGGGCTCCGCTTCGATGAAGATTTTTTCCTGTTCTATGAGGATGACGCGATTTGCGCCGCCGCCCGCGCCAAAGGGCGCAGCCTTGTGCTAGTGCCGGATGCGGTGGTGCGTCACGCGGGCGGCGGTTCTTCT